>CALWXA010000024.1 GCA_944385395.1 uncultured Oscillospiraceae bacterium
CTACAACAACCGCCGCATCAAGGCAAAGCTAAAGGGCTTGCCGCCTGCAATTCACAGACAACAAGCCCTTTCACTGCGTGAACAATTTTTGATTGAAAATATTGTCTAACTTTTTGGGGTCACTTCATATCGTCCATCGCTTTTTCATCGGTTCAGAATCCACACGCCCAGGTTCAGATATCCGGCAAAGGTGACCCACAAAAGATAGGGCAGCTGCAGCCAGGCCGCTGCAGGGTCCACCTTTCGGAAAGCCAGGATCATGCGTAAGATCAGGCCCCACAGAATCACCAGCCACAAAAAAGCCAGATCGAACCGCTGCAAGTTGAAAAAGATCAGGCTCCAGAAAAAATTGAAAGCCAGCTGCAGTACAAACGATCTCAGCGCTGCGGTGCGCTGCTCAGAAGGAGGCGCCAGATAGATCCGGGCAGCACCGATTCCCATCAGGGCAAAGAGAATGCTCCAGACAATGGGGAACACCACCCCCGGCGGCGACAGCGGCGGTTTGACAATGGTCTGAGCATACAGCTCCGTACCGCCACGGCTGAGAAAGCCGGACAGTGCGCCCACTGCCTCTGCCAGCAGGATCCAAAGTGCATAGGCCTTCCAGGTTCCTTTTTCCATGATGCATCACCCCTGACAAGGGTATGCACATGGTGTACCTTTCATGTCTTACCGGCCCTTTTTGCCGCTCCTGCCCGGCAACAGCGCCCCTGACCCCACTCTTTACCAACGGCAAAGGGATACCGTGCCGATGCACGATACCCCTTCTTATAGTGAAAATCACCGTCTTTCTCAGCTGCGGCGATGCTCCTCCATCCACTTGCGCAGATGTTCCAGCGTCTGCCGATGGTCCACGGAACGCATCTTGGGGAATGCCCGCAGCAGACGGCGGCGGCCGAAGGCAGGCTGGTCTGCCAGCTCATGCAGCTTCCGGCGCAGCTGAGCCAGTTCTTCCTGCCGCTGCTGCCGGCGCTGATGCAGTTCCTCCTGCCGCTGTTCCCAGGCCTGGGACAGCTCCTGCCGGACCTCGCCGCCCCGCTGGGCGGTGTCCAGAACCTTGTCGGCCAAAGACTCGCCCACTTCATCGGACAGAGCCCGGATCCGGGCAGCCAGCTGTTCCATCTGAGCAAGATGCCGGTTGAGTTTGGTAACGGAAATCACCGTCGCCACCACGTCCACTATCAGGGTCAGACTCATGCATACCAGCAGCACCACACCCAGGGTATGAGGCACCAGGCGGATCAGCAGCAGCACGGAAGGATGCACCAGCTTCACCACAAATACACAGGCAAAGCCCCAGGCGATGGAAAACCGCAGGCAGATGTAGCCCCCCAGTTGGAAGGGCTCATTGGAATAATCCCACCACCGCTGATGGAACAGCTTTTCCAGCACAAAGCCCGTCAGCCATTCCAGAGCCGAGGTCAGGATCACGCTGCCGATAAACAGTACCAGCAGATTTCCCGCCAGCGGCTCCAGACACAGCAGCACCACCGAGACGCCCACGCCGTAAATGGGACATACAGGCCCGTTGAGGAATCCCCGGTTGACGAACTTGCCAGTGGTAAGGGCCGCAAAGCTCACCTCAGTGCACCAACCTAAAAATGCGTAAATAAAGAAAATCCATGCCGCTTGATACATGGTCTGCCTCCTTGCCATGGTGTGTTTCTGCTGCCTCTGCACAGCAGACCCGGGGCCGGCACATCCAAGGATATGTCAGCCCCGGGATTTGTCACATTTGTTTCTTCTTATTCCTTGATCAGCTGCTGCTCCACCAGGAAGTTGTGTGCCACTTCCGCCGGATCCAGACCCAGGCTGTCCACCTGATAGTTCAGCTGCCGCATGACGTCGTCGCTGAGATGGCCGTAGAGCATCTCCAGCACGCCTTCCAGCTCCGGATACTGCTCCAGTGTCTCCTGGCGCACCAGGGGCACGGCATAGTAGGGCACGAAGAAGGACTGGTCATCCTCCAGGGTGGCGATGTCGTGGGCCGCCAGCAGTCCGTCCGTGGAGAAGGCGGTGATGACATCCGTCTCATGGTTGGCCACGGCGGTATAGCGCATGCCGCCGTCCAGCACACGGATCTCCCGGAATCCCAGGCCGTAGGTCTTTTCCAGACCCAGCCAGCCGTCCTCCCGGTTGGAGAACTCCGGCGTGGGGGAGAACATCAGCTGATCGTCACACTTGGCCAGATCGCTGATGCAGGTGATGCCGTAGCGCTCCATGACATCGGGCATCATGGCCAGCACATAGAAGTTGTTGAATCCCAGCTCACCCAGCACGGCGATGCCGAACTGATCAGAAAGCTGCTGCTGCACCTGTTGGTACACATATTCCCGGTCCGATACCGGCTCATTGCCCAGCATACTGACGTAAGCCGTACCGGTATAGTCCACATAAAGATCGATCTCACCGCTCTTAATGGCCTCGAAGCAGACCTGGGTACCGCCCAGGTTGATCTTCCGGTCCACGGTGATGTCCGTGTTGCCTTCAATGAGATCAGCCAGCATATAGCCCAGGATCTGCTGCTCGGTGAAGTTCTTGGAGCCCACACGGATGACCTTGTCGCCCTTCTGCAGGGAAGATCCGATAACGGCGCCCACAGCGATCACCACCACCAGGGCGATGGCGGCAAAGGCCATGCGGCGGTTGCGGCGCATCCGACGGCTGGTCTGACGGTCCACCTGGGTACTGCCCAGCCGGAAGCTCACCGGCGTCACCAGCAGTTCGATCTTGCCTACCACGAAGTCCATCAGCAAGGCCAGCAGGCACGAAGGGATGGCGCCGGCCAGGATCAGGTTGTTGTTCAGGGTCTGGATACCGGAATAGATGAGGTAGCCCAGACCGCCGGCGCCTACGAAGGCGGCGATGGTCACCAGACCCACGGCATTGACGGCGGCGATGCGGATACCGGCCATGATCACCGGCAGGGCCAGGGGGAAGCGGATGCGGAAGAGCACCTGCAGCTTGGTCATGCCCATGCCCTTGGCCGCCTCCAGAATATCGGGATTGATGCCCTTGAGGCCGGTGTATGTATTTTTCAGAATGGGCAGCAGGGCATAGAGCACCACGATAAAGATGGTTGGCAGACTGCCGATGCCCAAAATAGGGATCAGGAAGCCGAAGAACGCCAGACTGGGCACCGCCTGTACTATATTGGCCACAGCCATGACGGGCTTGTTGATGTGCTTGACGCTGGCAATCAGCAGCCCCAGGGGCACGCCGATGAGCACGGCGCAGCACACCGCTGTCAGCGTCAGTTCCACGTGCTGTACCAGGGCCTGGAGGATCTGGTCCTGGCGATAGACCACATATTCAAAGAAATTCATAGCTTACCTCCCTCCTTATGCGTCCACAAACCGGGCACCCAGGGTGGTCACCAGGCTGCTGGTGGTGATAAGGCCCATCAGCAGCCGGTCCTCGCCCACCACAGGCACGGAGGAGACCTGCCGTTCCTGGAGCATCCGCAGCAGGTTGACGATGGAATCGTCCGCCGCCACCGTCATGCAGTCCGGGTCCATGGTATCCCGCACCAGGGCGCTACGGTCTCCCGCCTGACGGATCATCCGGGCGGTGATGAGGCCTTTGAGCCGGTGGTGATGGTCGATGACCAGCAGGCTGTCCACCTTCTGCTGCCGCATGACCTCAATGGCCTGGAGCAGCGTCAGCTCGCCGCTGGTGGTGACAGGATCCAGAATCATGATGTCCCGGGCCTTGATGAGATCGGGACTGTTCCAGATGCGGTTGCGGCCCACGAACTGGCTGACGAATCCGTCCGCCGGATTCTTCAGGATCTGCTCCGGGGTATCGTACTGCAGGATCTGTCCGTCGTAGAGGATGCAGATCCGGTCGGCGATCTTCACCGCCTCGTTCATATCGTGGGTGACGAAGAGGATGGTCTTGTGGAACCGGCCCTGGAGCTCCACCAGCTCATCCTGCAGCTGGCCCCGGGTAATGGGGTCCAGAGCGGAGAAGGGCTCATCCATAAGGATGATGTCCGGATTGGTGGCAAAGGCCCGGGCCACGCCGATACGCTGCTGCTGACCGCCGGAGAGCTGACCGGGGTAGCGGTGGAGGAACTGCTGAGGATCCATATCCACCATTTCCATCATGGCGATGGTCCGCTGCCGGATCTCCTCCGGCGGCATCTTCTTCAGTTTGGGCACCACCTGGATGTTCTCCTCGATGGTCATGTGGGGAAACAGGCCCGTCTGCTGAATGACATAGCCGATGCTGCGCCGCAGCGTAATGGGATCCTGTTCCATGATGCTCTTTCCGTCGATGAGGATATCGCCGCCGTCCATGGGGATCAGGCGGTTGAGCATCTTCAGTGTGGTGGTCTTGCCGCAGCCGGACGGGCCGATGAGTACCACCAGTTCACCGTCCCGGACAGTGAGGTCAATGCCCCTGACCACTTCCGTGCCGTTGTAGCTTTTGCGGACGCTTCTGTACTCGATCATGGAATTCCCCCTTTGATAGTAGATCACGCCAGGCGAAAAACGAAAAAACGCCGGAAACGTCCGGCGTAAAAAGACAGACTCCGACCATGACAAGTCGGAATCCGGGAACTTCTTACACCTACGAGATTAGCTGACGGGTTCGGGGAAGAAGTACCCCCTACTGCCCAAAGGCAGATGCACCCCAAACTTGGTTCTCCCGCTGCCGCAAGGCGGCACTCGGCGTTTGATTGTCCATCAGCAGTTCTGCTGTTTCGATTCCTCCCGTGCTTTTTGCAGCCGAAGCTGCTATATTAGGTGTATTATACCACATCCGACGGCGGATTGTCAATTTTTCCCCAACGACGCTTTTCAACGCCGGGAAAAATAACACGGAGCAGACTGCATCCTCAGTCCGCTCCGTTCTTCTTTATTTTTCCTCCTGCCCATCCGGCTGTACCATGGGCTGTTTACCTGCATCAAATCCCTCGGTGCTTTCACTGGGAGTCAGCAGCACCAGGACAGTGCACAGAATCAGCTTGATATCCAGCCAAACGCTATAGTTGGCGATGTAGGTCAGATCCATGATGAGCTTGTCCTTGGCGGAGGTATTGTACCGGCCATAGATCTGCGCCAGGCCCGTCAGGCCCGCCTTGGCCCGGAGCCGGTAGGCGAACTCCGGCAGCTCCTTGGTGAACTTCTGCACATTGGCCACGATCTCCGGCCGGGGGCCTACAATGCTCATGTCACTGCGCAGCACGTTGATGAGCTGGGGCAGCTCGTCAATGCGGAATTTCCGGATGATGCGTCCCACCCGGGTGATGCGGTCGTCATTCTTGGTAGCGGACCGGTTTTCGGCGCTGCCCACTTTCATGGAGCGGAACTTGAGGACGTCAAAAGAACGTCCGGCATAGGTCATCCGCTTCTGGCTGTAGAACACCGGACCGCCGTCATCCAGCTTGATGGCAATGGCGGTAATGAGGAACAGCGGCGAGGTCACCAGCAGTCCCAGTCCGGCTACCGCCAGATCCATCCCCCGCTTCAGGATCCGCTGCTCAAAGGTCAGCCCCTTTACCGGCGCATGGATCATGCTCTTGTCGTCAAAGAGCACCCGGGACCCACCCAGGGCCACGATGTCTGTCATCTCTACACTGTAGAACAGTTCCTTCTCCTGCTGATAGCAGTATTCGATGAGGAATTCCCGTTCCGAGGACGCCAGATTGTAGATGAATACCGCCTCATGGTCATCCACCCGCTGCAGCAGGTCCTTCTGATCCACATAGGCGATCTCGTCAACGGCGTACTGTTTTTTCAGCCGTCCCACCCGGCGCACCAGATTTTCTACCTGCTCGCCACGGCGGGTCACCACCAGGCATTTCAGGGGCTTGTGGAACCGGAAATAGATACCGTTGCAAAGGTAAGCCGCCGCTGCGATCACCACCACCTGCAGCAGATAGGCCGCCAGCAGCAGCAAGGGTGCTTCATAGACGAAGCGTCCCTGGTTCACCACGGTGACGTTCATGATGCACAAAAAGAGGTGGGACGCCAGATCGGCGCACAGCACCGTCAAGGCCAGGGAGAAGATAATTGGCTTACTCTTGCGCTTGCCGATGTCAAAACCGCCGTAGACCCGTGTCATCAGCAGGTATACCAGCAGGAACGCCAGCAGCACTACGCCGGAGGTCCGGCTGAGATTCAGCAGAAATCCAAATTTCTGTCCCAGAACTCCCACCAGACAAGCAGCACACAGCAGCAATACCAGCAGCCGCAGCAGCAGTAATATGGAGTATTCAAAACGTCGCAACATAGATCAAACTCTTTTCATCCACGTTTATTTCTGTCCAAAGACCGTTTTACTATAGCATATCCCATGCAAAAAAGCAACCTTTGCCCTTTTAGTCCGGCTGTTCCTGCCAGTGATAGAGCCGGCTGTCCCAATCCTTCTGCAGTCCCATTCCGTCGGTATAACCGGTGCCGTCAAAGATCTGAGCCGGATAGAATCCATGTTCCAGGAAGAGAGCGCCGGAAGCCGTCAGATCCAAAGGCTCTTCCCGAAGCTTCATCACCCGCCGGGCCAGAGCGTAGGCCGGGGTGCCGCTGCGCAGCTTCACCGGCGCACGCATGTTCACCAGCGTACCGAAATCCTCCAGTGCCACCGGTGTGGGCAGCGCCGTGAGACGGTACACCTTCTCCGGGTGCAGCCCCACCGCCGGCAACGGCTCCATCCCCTGGTTGGGCCGGCTGGGACCGGTGAAATGCACACCCATGGCCTCGCTGCCGTCAGGCCGTGCCACCATCCAGCAAACCTCTTCCTTCCGGCAGGGGATACGGTAAAAGTCTCCCCACTGCAGGAGCTCACGGTGCTTTTTGTAGAAAGCCACCTGCTCTGCCAGAGCCTTTTTCTCCTCCGCCGTCAGGGCCGTCAGATCCAGTTCATAGCCCAAAAGCCCAAAGCAGGCCAGATAAAACCGGCTGTGCAGGGGCGTGAAACGCAGCGTCTGGTGATTGGGCACCGCCGAAACGTGGCACCCCAGCACCGACTGAGGATAGCCGTAGCTGTACCCATCCTGGATGCGGCTGCGGCAGGCGGCGTCGGTGTTGTCGCTGGCCCAAAGCTGGGGCATGTAGCACAGCATCCCCAGATCCGCCCGGTTACCCCCGGAGGCACAGCTTTCAAACAGTACCTGGGGAAATTCCTCCGCAAGGCGCTCCAATATGCTGTAAAGGCCCAGCATGTACCGGTGCAGCGCCTCTCCCTGGCGCTCCGGCGGCAGTGCGCCGGACCAGGAATCGGTGATGATCCGGTTCATGTCCCATTTCACATATTGAACATGCCCGCTTTTCAGCAGCGCCGCTACGGAGTCGTAGATGTAATCGCAGACCTCCCGGCGGCCCAGATCCAATACGTACTGCTGCCGCCCCATGGCCTGCTGGCGGTGTCCCAGGATCCAGTCCGGATGGCTTCGGAACAGCCCGCTTTTCTCACTGACCATCTCCGGCTCCACCCAGATGCCCAATCCCAAACCCAGCTTTTCCAGATCCTCCGCCAGGGCGTCAAAGCCGCCGGGAAGTTTCCGGGCGTCCTCCTGCCAGTCCCCCAGGGCGCAGGTGTCGTCCTTCCGGCCGGTGAACCAGCCGTCGTCCACCACCAGCACTTCGGCGCCAATGTCCCGTGCCTGCCGGGCCAGCTCCAGCAGACGGCGGCGGTTGAGCTTGAAGTACAGCGCCTCCCAGCTGTTCACCACCACCGGCCGGGAACGTCCCTGCCAGGCAGGCGGAAGGATGTGTTCTTTGATGAACCGGTGCATGCATCGGCTGACGCCCCGGAATCCGGCGCTGCTGTATGCCAGCACCGCTTCCGGCGCATCCAGGGCCTGGCCGGGTTCCAGCCGCCAGGACAGTTCTCCCATGCCCTGTACCACCCGGACGCCGCCGTAGGGGTTCTCCCCGGCGCAGCCGTAATGATTGCCGCTGTAGAGGAGATTGCAGGCCCACACCTGTCCATGGGTCTCGCCGGCTCCCCTGACGCTGACCATGGCAAAGGGATTGCAGCGGTTGGAGCTGGTGCCCAGGGTGCTCTCCCACACCAGCTTGCCCCGGAGAGGCTGATCCAGCCGCTCCATCTCCCGGGCCCAGGCTCCCCGGAAGGTGGTCAGGGTATAGTCCCGGGCCGGAAGATCCAGCTGCATACTCAACAGCCGCTGTACCTCCACCATGCCGCCGGTGTCGTTCACCAGACGGCTGCGGCGAACAATGGCGTCGCAGGACTCAAAAACGGTGTAGTACAGCTCCAGATATAATCCGCTCTCATGGCGCAGCACCACCTTCAGGGTCTCCCCGCCCCGGGACCGGGGCAGCCCCTCCGGTGCGTGGGATTCCTCCCGCTGATAGTGGGCAAAGCGAAAGTCCAGCGCCCGGCATCCCTGTCGGGTGACGGCTTTTACCAGCGGCTCACCGGGATCACCCCAGCCCACGGTACCGGCTTCCTGAAGAAGGTCCTCCCGGCATACGCCCTGCTGATCCACCGCACCGTTGCCCACCGGGCAAAGCCGCCGGGGCGCCGCCGTGCGGTAATCTTCCGTCCGTGGCAGCCGGGGCCCGTAGTAGAGGTGACGGCAGAGTCCCCCAGGTTCTACCATAAAAGCATACCCGGTTTGCTCTGTTTCCAGCACATAGAGATCCTTTTCCACGGTGATCACGGTGCCATTCCCCCTTATCGCCTGCTGGCAGCAGGCGGTTATGTGTATGATAGTATACCATTTTCCACCAGCATTGGTGAACTTTTTTTGAATGAACCCCCTATTTGACAAGGACGCCCCATTCGTGATATAAGTCAAGGGAATAGATATTTTATTTATTATAAAGGAGATATCGTCCCATGAACCGCTATCAGACCATCTTGTTCGATCTGGACGGCACACTGCTGGACTCCGGGGAAGGCGTGCTGACCTGCGCCCGGCTGGCCTTGGAGACTCTGGGCAAGCCCCTGCCCTCTCCCCAGGAGATGCGCAGCTTCATCGGTCCTCCGCTGCTGGATTCCTTCCTGCGCTTCGGCTGCAGCCAGGAGGAGGCCCGGCAGGCCATTGAGATCTATCGGGACCGCTATACCACCGTGGGGAAATTTGAGGCCTTCGTCTATCCCGGGATGCAGCAGCTTCTGCAGCAGCTGCAGGCAGAGGGCTGCCGGCTGTATGTAGCCACCTCCAAGCCGGAGAACACCTCCGTGGAGATTTTGGAGCATTTCGGCCTGGCCCCCTATTTCCGGCGCATCGCCGGAGCCTCTGCCGATGACCGGCGCAGCACCAAGTCCCAGGTACTGGCCTATCTGCTGGAAGAAGCCGCCCCTCTGGACCGTCCCCTGATGGTGGGCGACACCGTGTACGACGTGGTGGGCTCCCGGGCCCATGACATCGGCTGCGTGGGCGTCAGCTGGGGCTACGGCATCGTACCCGAGATGCGTGATGCCGGTGCGCTGGCCATTGTGGATACCATGGACCAGCTCCACGCCTTCATCCGGGGTGAGGAGGCATGAGCGCCCTTCTGGAAGTCTGTGTGGATTCCCTGACCTCCGCCCGGGCCGCCATCGCCGGCGGAGCCCACCGGCTGGAGCTGTGCAGCGCCCTGTGCGTAGGCGGCCTGAGCCCGGATGCAGAGCTGCTGCGGCAGATCCGGGAAGAGAGCGATATTCCCATCCGCTGCCTGATGCGTCCCCGGGCCGGTGACTTCCTGTACGAGCCCCAGGAGATCACCCTGATGGTTCGTCAGATCCGCCGGCTGCGCAAGGCCGGAGCCGACGGCTTTGTGCTGGGCTGCCTGGATGCCCAGGGCCGTCTGGATGGGGAGGCACTTGCACCGCTTCTGGATGCAGCAGCAGGCTGCGGCCTGACGCTGCACCGGTGCATCGACGTGTCCTGCGCGCCGGAAAAAACATATGAAGCCGCCGCTGACCTGGGCTTCGATACGGTGCTCACCAGCGGCGCAGCGGAAAACTGTCTGGCAGGTGCAGACTGCATCGGCCGCCTGCTCACACGTCGGGATGAAATTGCCGGACCGGAGGTACTCATCGGCGGCGGCGTCAATGCCCAGGTGATCCGGCAGCTGCGGCAGCGGTTTCCGGCCGCCCGGGCCTTCCATGCCAGCTGTAAGATACAGCGGGAGAGCGGCATGATCTTCCGCCGCAGCGGCGTGCCCATGGGCCTGCCGGGTCTGGACGAGTGGCATGTGCTGCAGACGGATGCAGCCCTGGTCCGGGATGCACGCAGTGCCCTGGACATGTGATTAGGCAAAACACACAGCCCCTCCCGGCGGAGGGGCTGCTCTTTTTGTGGGAATGGAGCAACTTGCAGAAAGTGTCGATTTTCCCTTGACTTCCCCCGACTCCATGCCTATAATGAAGCACGACAAAAAGACTTTAATATAGTACGAGATACTATGAAGGCGATCATATGAGGCACACCGGTATGGCAGGAATGCGCCGGTCGGTTTTTGTGCAGCTTTTTTCTCCCCCATAGGCTCGTGTCTATGGGGGTCTTGTTTTTGAAAACTGACGGAGGAGCGAGAAACATGCAGAAGAAAGCTTTTCACAACCTGGCCGGAAAAATGACCATTGCCCTGGTACTGGGCGTCGTATGCGGCATCGCCATGATCCTGCTGCGGGAGTCCCTGAACGCAGGCGGCAACGCACAGCTCTGGAACACCATCGATAAGTTCCTGTTCGCCGACATTTCCGCCGAAGGCAACGAACAGGCCATCGGTCTTTTCTACATCATCGGTCAGCTGTTTGTCCGTGCCCTGCAGGTGGTCATCACCCCCATGGTGTTCACCAGCATCGTACTGGCCATGATCCGCATCTCCGATTCCCGGAAGCTGGGCCGGATCTCCTCCAAGACCATCGGTCTTTTCTTCCTGACCACCGTCATCGGCATCCTGGTGGCTGCGGTGGTCGGCTACTCCGCCTACAGCGCCGGGCTGTTCAATAACCCCGCTGTTTCGGATCTGGAAGTCTCTTCCGGTTCTACCGGTTCCAATCCTCTGATGATCCTCATCAACGCCGTGCCCAATAACCTGGTGAATGCTCTGGGCAGCAACAGCGGCGTGCTGGCCGTGGTCATCGCCGCCGTGGCAGTGGGTCTGGCCATCAACGCCCTGAAGGATAAGATCACCGCCCTGCCCACCCTGTGCCGTGAGATCAGCGATCTGATCACCGTGATCCTGGGCTTCATCGTCAACAAGTTCGGTCCCATCGCCATCTTCTGCCTGCTGACCCGCACCTTCGCCTCCTACGGCGTGCACTACCTGAAGCCCGCCGCCGCTTACATGGTGCTGGCCGTTCTGGTGCAGCTGGCATTCCTGTTCGTGTTCTATCCCCTGCTGGTGCGCATCACCACTTCCCAGAACCCCAAGCGCTTCATCCAGAAGATGAGCAAGGTAGCGCTGTTCGGCTTCTCCACCTCCTCCTCCGCCGCCACGCTGCCCCTGAACCTGAAAACCACCACGGAAGAGCTGGGCGTCCACGACGAGATCGCCTCTTTCGTACTGCCCCTGGGCATGACGGTGAACATGGACGGCACCGCCATCATGCAGACCATCGCCACGCTGTTCATCGCCGGCTGCGCCGGATATGAGGTCACCTTCTCCTCCCTGCTGGTCATCGGTGTGCTGGCCATCGTGGCCTCCATCGGTACTCCCGCCGCTCCCGGCGCCGGCGCCGTGGTGCTCTTCACCATCCTCTCCGGCGTGGGCTTCACCAATGAGGCCGCTCTCATGGCCTACACCCTGATCCTGGCCATCAACCGCCCCATCGAGATGCTGGTCACCTCCCTGAACGTGGTGGGCGACACCACTGTGGCCATGGCCGTAGCCAAGAGCGAGGACGGACTGGACCTGGAGAAGTACCAGGCCCCGGTGATGTGAGCCATGGAACTGCACACCTGCGCCATCCTGGACAACCATCCCGTGGCGCCTGAAACTTACCAATTGACCGTACACTGTGCCGCAGCGTCTCAGACACGCTGCGGCCAGTTTGCGGATATTGCCATCCCCGGCAAAAAGCTGCGGCGTCCCCTCTCCATCACGGACTGGACGGATAATACCCTGACCTTTACCTACCGTGTGGTTGGGGAAGGCACGGACTGGCTCAGCCGGCAGCACCAGGGCGAACTGGAACTGCTCACCGGCTGCGGCAACGGCTTTGATCTCACCGCCTTTTCCCGGGATATCCTGCTCATGGGCGGCGGCATCGGCTGCGCCCCGCTGCTGGGCACCGCCCGGCAGGCGCTGGCTCAGGGTCTGGCGGTAAAGCTGCTGCTGGGCTTTGGAAACCCGGAGCAGGCCCTGTTCCAAAAGGAGCTTTCCGGGCTGGACGTGGAAGCCGTATACTGCTATGACAGTTTAGGTGAGAATGTGGCCCAGGCTCTGGTGCGTCTGGGCTGGCAGGATCTTCCCTTCTGTGCCTGCGGCCCGCTGCCCATGCTCCGGGCGGTGTGTCAGGCCTCCCAGGCTCCCGGCCAGGTATCTCTGGAGGCCCGGATGGGCTGCGGCTTCGGAGCCTGCATGGGCTGCTCGGTGCAGCTGAAAGAACGCATGGCCCGGGTCTGTAAGGACGGGCCGGTATTTCACCGCAAGGAGATCGTATGGGAACACTTACTGTAAATCTCTCCGGTCTGGAGCTTTCCAATCCGGTGATCGCCGCCAGCGGCACCTACGGATACGGCATGGAATATCTGGATTTCTATGATGTCAACTGCATCGGCAGTTTTTCCATCAAGGGTACCACGCTCCATCCCCGCACCGGCAACCGCCAGCCCCGGATCGCCGAATATGACGGCGGGCTCCTCAATGCCGTAGGACTGGAAAATCCCGGCGTGGAGCATGTGGTGCAGGAGATCTTCCCCCGTCTGCAAAAGGTGTACCGGGGCAAGGTACTGGCCAACGTCAGTGGCTTTTCCATGGAGGAATACTGCGCCTGCGCCCAGCGGTTGGATGAGCAGGATATCGTGGGCATCATCGAGCTGAACATCTCCTGCCCCAATGTGCACGGCGGCGGCATGGCCTTCGGCATGGACGCCGCCTGCGCCGCAGAGCTGACGGCGGCGGTACGGCGGTGCGTCAAAAAGCCGCTGTACGTCAAGTGCACGCCTCAGTGCCCGGATCTGGTGGATCTGTGCCGCCGGGTGGAGGATGCCGGCGCCGACGGGCTGGTGCTGGTGAATACGTTTTTGGGCATGCGGCTGGACCGGCATACCGGCAAACCGCTGCTGGCCAATGTCACCGGCGGTGTCAGCGGCAGCGGGATCTTCCCCCAGGCCCTCTACCGGGTCTACCAGGTCTATCCCCACGTGCATATTCCCATCATCGGCTGCGGCGGCGTCAGCTGCGGCAGCGATGTCATCGAAATGCTGTCTGCCGGCGCTTCCGCCGTGGAGATCGGCACCCAGAATCTTCTGGACCCCATGTGCGTCCCCAAGGTACTCCGGGAACTGGAGGACTATTGCCGGGAAGAACACATCCAACATATTACCGATTTGATAGGGAGGGCTCACCAATGAACCACGAAGTGATTGTCGCCTGCGATTTTTCCTCCGCCGAGGAAACGCTGCAGTTTCTGGATCTGTTCCGGGATGAAAAGCCGTTTGTAAAGATCGGCATGGAACTCTACTACAGCAACGGCCCGGAGATCGTCCGGCAGATCAAGGCCCGGGGCCACAAGATCTTCCTGGACCTGAAGCTCCACGACATCCCCAACACCGTCTACCGCACCATGCGGAACCTGGCCAGGCTGGATGTGGACATGGTGAACGTCCACGCCGCCGGTTCTTCCGAGATGATGCGTGCCGCCCGCCGTGCTCTGGATGAGCAGGGCTCCCAGGCCATTCTGCTGGCTGTGACCCAGCTCACCAGCACCACGGAAGAGGCCATGCAGCAGGAGCTGTGGATCGACCATCCCATGGCAGACACCGTGCGGCATTACGCCGCCGTCAGCCAGGGCGCCGGCTGCCACGGCGTGGTCTGCTCTCCCCTGGAGGTCACCGACGTGGTCCACGAGTGCGGCGCAGGCTTCGTCACCGTCACCCCCGGCGTCCGGTTTGCCGAGGGGGACAAGGGCGACCAGAAGCGGGTCACTACTCCCGCCGGGGCCCGGAAGCTGGGTTCCCACTACATCGTCATGGGCCGGCCCATCACCACTGCCGCCGACCCCGTGGCCGCCTATCGCCGGGCCATGGAAGAATTTCAGGGAGGTATGGAAGCATGAAAGTACAGATCGCAAAGGATCTTCTGTCTATCCGGGCCGTATTCCTGCGTCCGGAGGAGCCCTTTACCTGGGCCAGCGGCATCAAAAGCCCCATCTACTGTGACAACCGCCTGACCCTGTCGGACATCACCGTCCGGGATCATGTGGAGCAGGCTCTGGCCCAGATCATCCGGGAACACTATCCCCAGTGTGAGGCCGTTATGGGCACCAGCACCGCCGGTATCGCCCACGCCGCCATCGTGGCCACCATCCTGGGCCTGCCTATGGGCTATGTCCGTTCCGGCAGCAAGGATCACGGCCGCAACAACCAGATTGAGGGCCGCTGCGAGCCCGGCACCAAGGTAGTGGTCATTGAGGACCTGATCTCCACTGCCGGCAGCTGCGTGGACGTGGTGGAAGCCCTCCGCTCCGCCGGCGCCGAAGTGCTGGGCATCGCCTCCATCTTCACCTACGGCATGACCAAGGCCGATGAGCGGCTGGCACAGCACCAGGTGAAAAATGTGTCCGCTTCGGACTATGATACGCTGCTGCAGGTGGCGGCGGAGGAGGGCTACATCAGCACTCAGCAGATCCCGGCGCTGCTGGCCTTCCGGGCCAATCCTTCCGACGAGAGCTGGATCAGCCGGTAAAATACGGGAAATTCCCCGGGAATCCCGGGAAAATCCCGGTCAAACGTCTCCCGGCAGATACCAATAAGAAAGGCTGAACACCTTCCACGGTTTCCCGTGGCCGGTGTTCAGCCTTGTTTCATGATGGAGCGTTTTCCGTCAGGGCTGCGGAGGTCACTGATAGAACTGCCGGCAGAATTCCTTCGAGGAAAGCCGGGTCTGGACGGCATCCCGCCACTTGGCCGGAGCAAGCAGGTGGGACAATGGACTTCCAAAGGCGTCCTCCATGGTCTTGCGGTCAAAGGTGAAGCTGCCGTCGGGGAACCGGTAGGTGATGCCCGCCAGATTATCGATGGATGCCATGGCCGCAGCGGAATTATACAGAAGGTCCCGCTGCACCTTTTCTTCCCCGATGTTCCAGACGGTATCCCGATAGTCCACCGTCACGGTACAGAGGTCGGAGTCGATGGTATATTGCTTTCCGATATCCCCCAGGGGCAGATGTTCCAAAAGCCCTCCCAGGTTGGGTGCGTCCCCTACATACGCCGAGCGGTACTTCTCGATTGCGGTAATATCATGGGTCAGCGCATCCCGCTGGTTGCGGTCATATTCCGCCTGTCTTTGCTCCATGGCCGGAAGCGCCCAGAAGGTAATGACGCAGAACGCCGTAAGGCCCACCGCCAGCAGGCCAAGGATCACTTTCGTTTTCCGATGCATCATCCTGCTCCTTTCTGCTGTTCAGCAGGTCTCTGGTAAAGCTGCTGAAGGTTATGGGAATGAAGATGGTCAGCAGCGGCAGATAGAACCCCACCGCCACACGGGCCAGCTGGTACGGTCCGGTGATCTCCAGCGATCTTCCAAACCAGATATTGCTGCCGAAGGTCAACGCCGCCACGGTGCCGGCGGCCACCAGGAAAAAGAGGCCCCAGATCATCCAGACCATATTCCGGCGCCGCTTGGCTTCCATGTTGCTGAGGATCTCCTCTTTCAGATCCCGGATCTCCGGCGTTTCCCGCTGGTGCCGGAACAAGCCGTTCACATAGCTGTGCAAATCTGTCATTTGCCGTCACCTCCCTGAAGAAGCATGGTAATCACCTTCTGGGCATGCAGCCACTGAGCAAGGGCCTGCTCATAGGCGGCATGGCCGCTGTCCGTGATATGGTAATATTTCCGCCGCCCTCCCTGGGACTCATCCCCCCAGTAGCTGACGATATGGCCCTGCTTTTCCAGCCGCTTGAGACTGGTATACAAGGAGGGCTCTTTCAGCTCATAGGCATGGCCGCTGCTTTCCCACACGGCTTTCATGATCTCATAGCCGTAATTGTCTCCGCTGCGCAAGATCCGCAAAATGATGGCATCGATATGCCCCCGGATCAGATCGCTGTTGATGTTCTGCTCCGCCATCTCCTTCACCTCGGGTCTGAGTATACCCGAAATTACTATGTGTGTCAAGGTACTTTGTCACAAATTCTTTCGGCGCAAAAAAGAGCGGCAGGAGGAAGTCCTGCCGCTGATGGGATGGGATGCTACGCTTCTTTTGTTACTGCCGCAAAGAGGTTCCAGGGGTACTGTTCCGGAGGTGGAAGGAACACATCCACCTGCCTGCCGGTGACGGGATGGCGGAAGGCCAGGCGGCAGGACCACAGGGCAGCGGAGCAGTTGGGGTCCTTGCTGCCGTAGCGGATATCGCCCAGCAGCGGCAGCTGACGGGAGGCGAACTGCACCCGGATCTGGTGGGTACGGCCGGTATGGAGCTGTACCCGCACCAGAGAGAGATCCTCCGTGCGCGCCAGCTCCCGATACTGCAAAGAGGCTTCCCGGACGCCCTTGCGCATCCGCTGTACCACATAGCTTTTATTATGGGCGGCGTCCCGGAACAAAAGGTCCGTCAGCGTATCCTCCGGCAAAGCGGGATGGCCCCGGAGCACCGCCAGGTATTCCTTGGTGATGGCATGGGCCGCCACCAGAGCCGTCAGCTTGCCGGTGACCTCCCGGCGGCGGGAAAAGACCATGACGCCGCCGGTGACACGGTCCAGCCGGTGGACGGTGGCGATATAATCCGGCATATGCCGCTCCCGGTACTGTCGGCGCAGCCAGTCCGGCATACACCGGGCCGAGCCATCGTCCTCCGACAGCCAGTCCACAGGTTTGCAGCAGACCACCAGATGGGGATCTTCATACAGGATACGGGGCTCGTTCATAGCTTTCTCCTTCACAAAACGGGGCAGATACGCCGCAGGCGTATCTGCCCCTTGGTATGTCACCGCATATTATCTGCGTCTGCCGCGGTAAGCACGTCTGCCGTGGCGGCGGCCGGAGCTGCGGCCATAGCGGCGGTTACGGCGGAAGAACTTCCACCACACCCACACCAGCACCGCCGCCAGCACCAGGATCACCAGCACGATCTGCACCACGGTTTTGGACAAGAACTGCTCGATCTGATACTTGGCGGTCAGGAACCGGGAGGCGGATACATCGAACTGGGCCAGCAGCGGCACGGTGGCACACACTTCGCCATCGTAGAGGAAGGTCAGCGTACCCAGCTGGTCTCCGGCGGCAATGGGCGCCAGGGCCACGTCACGGGTAAGCTCCACCTTGCGCTCAAGCTGGGATACATCCACATCGTTGGGAAGCAAGGCCTGGACATCCTCAGCCGGGTGGACCACCACATAGTTGGTCTGGGTGGAGAGATCCACCGGGACCTCCTGGATCATCTCATCGGCGGTAATGATGGTCTGAACGGAGAAGTTATCAAAGCCGTAGTCGTACAGCGTGGCGGTATCCGTAAAGGACTGGATCTCCGTACCCTCGCCGTCACAGCCCAGCACCACGCACACCAGGCGGCGGCTGCCCCGGACCGCCGAGGACAGCAGGCAGTTGCCGGCCTGCTCGGTGGTGCCGGTCTTGATGCCTTCGGCGCCGTCATAGAGGTAGCCCAGAATGCGCCAGTTGGAGATCAGGGAGTTGGTGGTATGCAGCTCCCGTTCCTCGGACTTATTGGTGGCGGGAACGGTATAGGCAATGGTATTGCAGATGGTCATGAAGGCTTCGTTCCCGATGGCCTCTCTGGCCAGCAGATACAGGTCCCAGGCGGTGGTATAGTGCTGGGGATTATGCAGGCCATGGGTATTGGCAAAATGGGTATCCTCCATACCCAGTTCCGCCGCCTTCTGGTTCATCAGCTGCACAAAGGCACTGACGCTGCCGCTCACCGCCTCGGCCAGGATATTGCCCACCTCGTTGGCCGATTCCAGCAGCAGGCAGTGCAGCAGGTCCTGGACGCTCATGCTCTCCCCTGTCACGATGCCTGCGGTAGAGCCGTCGGCCTCCATGTCAAAAAAGACCGTGGCGGAAGCCGTAATCATCTGATCCATCTGCAGCTTTCCCTGTTCCACCGCTTCCAGGGTCAGCAGGGCGGTCATCACCTTGGTGATACTGGCCGGATACATCTGCTGATGGGCATTTTTCTCAAAGAGGATGTTGTCCCCCTCCACGTCCACCAGCAGGGCGGCCTTGGCATTGACCGTGGGTTCCTCCACAGCCCAGGCCGGCGTTACCAGAAGACTGCACAGCAGACCGGTCAGGAAAAAAACGGATAGGATGCGGCGAATTTTCATAGTGCTTTTTCTCCATGTATGATATAATAGACCGTATCTTGAGAGAACATCGCACAGGCGGCGGGTTCACAAAATAAATCTATGGTCAATTATAGCAAAGAATGAGAGGGAGTTCAACCATGGACGGCGAGAGAAAAATTTCCAGAACCGAGCTGGCTGTGATCCTTCTGACCGCCATCTTTCTGGTGCTGCTGGCCACCGTGCGCTGGGGCGGCGGAACCGCCGGGGTTTCCTATACCGTCACTGCAGAGCAGGGCGGCGGCCCGGAGGTCATCACCATACAGAAGGTGGATGTGAATACCGCCGGACCGGACGAGCTGCAGACACTGCCGGGCATCGGTCCGGTGCTGGCACAGCGGATCATCGACTGGCGCAATGCCGGCGGCGTTTTCAGCGTGCCGGAGGATCTTCTGGAAATATCCGGCATTGGACCGGCTACATTGGACGACATCCGGGATCTCATCATCACCAAGGAGGCAACATGAACATTCTGGTAGTAGACGACGAGCAGCTGCTCATCAAAGGCATCCGCTTCAATCTGGAGGGTGAGGGCTACACCGTTCAGGCCGCTTACGACGGACAGACGGCGGTGGATCTGGCCCGGCAGGAGCATTTCGATCTCATCATCCTGGACTGGATGATGCCCGGCATGTCCGGCAGCGAGGCCTGCATGAAGATCCGGGAGTTCTCCGACGTGCCCATCATCATGCTCACCGCACGCAGCGAGGATGCCGATAAGCTCATGGGCTTCGCCTGCGGCGCCGACGACTATGTCACCAAGCCCTTCAACATTCTGGAGCTGAAAGCCCGGATCCGGGCCCTGCTGCGCCGCAGCGGCAGCGCCCATCAGCAGCGGCGCAGCCGCCACATCATCAAGGCCGGAGATCTGGCTCTGGACACCGAACGGCGGGTGGCCGTGCGGGACGGGCAGATCATCGACCTCACCGCCAAGGAATACGATCTCATCGAGCTTCTCATGAAAAATCCCGGACGGGTCTACAGCCGGGACAGCCTGATGAATCAGGTCTGGGGCTACTCCTATGCCGGTGACTACCGCACGGTAGATGTGCACATCCGGCGGCTCCGGGAGAAGTTAGAAAAAACACCGGCAGAACCGGCATACATCATGACCAAGTGGGGAGTGGGTTACTATTTTGCGGGGGAAAATCAGCCTACAATTTAAGTTCAGCCTCAGCTATATCCTCATCATCTTCGGGGTGCTGGCTCTGCTGAACACCTATCCGCTGCTGGTATCCCAGAATCTGGTGTTCCGCTCCAAGACCACGGCCATGGCCGGCAGCGTGAAGGTCATCGAATCGGCTCTGGCGGGGCTGGATCATCTGACGGAGCAAAATGTACGGCAGGCGCTGACGGTGGCGGAGGAAACCGGCGTCAGCCGGGTGCTGGTGACGGATACCTCCGGGCGCATCCTCTACGACTCCCGTCAGACCGGCAGCGATGTGGGACTTTATGCCTTCTACACCGAGATCGTGGAGGCTCTGCGGGGCAACGTGGCCTCCTACTGCAGCTACGACGGGGAGGCCTTCCTCAGCCGCGGCGCTTCGCCGGTGGTGTACCACAACCAGACCATCGGGGCCATCTACGCCTATGAATACGATACCCAGCAGGCAGAGCTGTTCAAAAGCCTCCAGAGCAATCTGGCCAAATTTTCCCTGCTCATCGCCGTGCTGGTGGTGGCTTTGAGTCTGGTGCTCTCCCGGGTATTCGCCGGGCGGATCAGCGAACTGCTGCAGGCCATCCGGCAGGTGCGGGAGGGGGCTTACGGACATCGGGCCACGGTAAAGGGCAGCGACGAGATCGCACAGCTCACCGCCGAGTTCAACAGTCTTACCGACCGACTCCAGACCACGGAAAACGCCCGGCGGCGGTTCGTATCCGATGCGTCCCATGAGCTGAAAACGCCGCTGGCCGGTATCCGGCTGCTGACGGATTCCATTTTGCAGTCGCCGGATATCGATGCCGCTACAGTCCGGGAGTTCGTGGGGGACATCGGTCAGGAAGCCCAGCGTCTGAGCCGGATCACCGAGGATCTGCTGCGTCTGACCCGGCTGGACAGCGGCCACACGGCCCAGGCCGAAACAGTGGAGATCCAGCCGGTGCTGCAGCGGGTGGTACGGATGCTCCAGCCGGTGGCACAGGAGAAAAAGATCCATCTCACCTACTCTGTGGAGCAGCCGGCGGCCGTCACCGCCACCGAGGACGACATCCATCAGATCCTCTACAACCTCATGGAAAACGGCATCAAGTACACCGCCTCCGAAGGCTTCGTACACACCAGCGTGGCCGTGGAAGATCAGCAGGCGGTGATCCGGGTGGAGGACAACGGCGTAGGCATCCCGGAAGAGGATCTGGAGCATATCTTCGAACGGTTCTATCGGGTGGACAAGATGCGCTCCCGGTCCATGGGCGGTACCGGGCTGGGCTTGAGCATCGTCCGGGATACCGTAGAGCGCCGGGGCGGCAGCGTCACCGCCGCCCACCGGGAAGAGCAGGGCACCGTATTTACCGTACGTCTGCCCCTGGCAGCAGGAGGTGACGAAGCATGAAAAAGAAAATTCCGTTGCTCATCCTCTCTTTACTGCTGCTCTCAGCACTGGTTTATGCCGTTGTGCCACGGGACGGCAGCGATACGGATTCTCTCAGCCTTTACTATCCCGTTGCCCAGAACAATCTTCCGCTGGGGGGCGACGCCATCAGCTCCGTCCGGGTGGATTGGCAGGAAATGCGCAGCGCCGCCGTGGAGCAGCAGGTACAGAAAGTCCTGGAACTGCTGATGGGCGGCTGTCAGGACAAGGAGTTCCGCTCCCCTATTCCTTCTGATACCCAGCTGCAGAGCTGTACCGTCAGCGGCAGCACGGCACTGGTGGATTTCTCCACCGCCTACGGGCAGATGTCCGGCATTGATCTGACCATGGCCGACTACTGCGTGGCCCTGTCCCTGACCCAGATCGCCGGCATCTACACCGTGCGCATCACCGTCAACGGGGAAGACCTGGCCTACCGGCCCCGGAACGATTTCCGGGCTGAGGACGTGCTGCTCACCAGCCAGGAGGACGTAGTACGGAACGTGTCGGTATACCTCTACTTCCCCGCCGGGCAGCTGCTCACCTCCGAGCAGCGGATCCTCACCATCTATGAGGGTCAGAGCCAGACCGACGCCGTGATCGCCGCCCTGATGGCAGGCTCGCAGAAGGAAGACGTCCGTCCCCTGCTGCCGGAAGGATTTCAGGTGCTCAACACCCGGGTAGAGGACAATGTGTGCTATGTCAATCTGGCCTCGGAAAACGAAACGATACTGCCGGATTCCCTCCAGCAGCAGCGCATGATCCTGCAGGGCATCGTGCGCAGCATGTGCTCCATCCGGGATGTATATGAAGTGCAGTTCCTGGTGGATGGTCAATGGCGACCCTCTTTTGGGCAGCTGGACATCTCCCAGCCCATGGATGAATATGACTAAAAAAGGCGCTCCGCCGGTACGGCGGGGCGCCTCAGCCTGGCAAAAAAGTATTTTAGCCAGGCTGACAGCGCTTTTCAAAACTTATCAAAAGTTTTGAAAAGCATTCTAATTAAACGCGAAAGACAACCCTGACGGTTTTCTTTCACACTATCTTTCCCTCCGAAAGCCGAAATCTGCTTGTCTTTTG
>CALWXA010000025.1 GCA_944385395.1 uncultured Oscillospiraceae bacterium
CTACAACAACCGCCGCATCAAGGCAAAGCTAAAGGGCTTGCCGCCTGCAATTCACAGACAACAAGCCCTTTCACTGCGTGAACAATTTTTGATTGAAAATATTGTCTAACTTTTTGGGGTCACTTCACATCCGGGACCCGCCTTTTTACCGTTACGTTTGCTGCACTTCATCCGTGAGGTTGCGCAGCCATTTGCCGCTGCGGTAGCGGCGGATGCCTAAAATCAGACGCACCACCTGCTCGATCTGCACCAGCACGAAGAGCAGGGGCAGGGACTGCACATGCAGCAGCAGGATGCTGCCGAAGGCCACCGGCATACCCACCAGCCAGACGATGCCGCAGTCCAGGAACATCAGGTACAGCGAGTCGCCGCCGGCCCGGATGGAGAAGAGAAAGACCACGTTGAATAGCCGTGTCACGATCCGCAGGGCGAAGAGCCGGGTCATCAGCACCGTGCTCTCCGCCACCGCCGGGGAGGACATGGCGAAGATCCCCACCGCCGGCCGGGCCATCAGCAAAATAAGGGCCGTCAGCACCACGGCGGCCACGGCGCTGATGGGCAGCAGGTACCCCACGGTATCCTTGGCACTCTTGAGGTCCTTGCGGCCCAGACATTCCCCGATGACGATGGAACAGGCGTTGCCCATACCCATGGTCACCACGTAGGGGATCATACTGATGGAATAAGCCACCTTGTAGGACTCCAGCGCCGCCGTGCCCAGCATGCCGTAGGCCTTGATGTACATGGTGTCGCCGAAGCCGAAGAGCATCTCGTTGCACATAATAGGCACCATCCGCCCCAGCATGGGCCGGATGAAGGCTGCAGGCCAGTTTACCATCTCCCGGAAACGGCCCAGGAAGGGCTGCCGGGTGGCCACCGTATAGATCACATGGGCCGCAAGACCCAGACTGGTGGCGATCACCGTGGACAGCGCTGCGCCCCGGGCACCCATCTCCGGCAGGCCCAGCTTGCCGAAGATCAGCAGATAATTGCCCACGCCGTTGAGCACGTTTACCCCGATGCCAATGACCATGGGCACCGTGGCCTTCTGGACACAGCGGTACATGAAGGAAAAGGCGTTCACCAGCGCCGCTGCGAAAAACGACCAGCAGCTGACGGACAGGTACTCCCAGGCCTGGGCAATGAGCACCGGGTCATCGGTGTAAAACCCCAGCAGCGACGTGTTGCCCAGCTGGGCCAGCAGGAAAAAGAGGGTGGACGGGATCAGATTCAGCGCCAGGAACAGCCCGAAGGAACGCTTCAGGTTCTTCCAGTCATAGATGCCGTAGAACTGGGCGGCATAGATGCTGATGGCGGAATTGATGCCGAAGCCGAAGATAAACATGAGGTTCGTCAGGTCCGAGGCCACTGCCACGGCACTGACGTATCCGATCTGACTGACCATCAGGGTGTCGATGAATCCGGCACCCTGATTCAAAAGCTGCTGCAGGCATACCGGCAGCGCAATGCGCAATACCTTGCGGTAAAAGCGGGGCGGCGCCAGCAGCCCCCGGTTTTCCAGCATGATTCTCTCCCTTTCTGTGTTGCTATACCAGGGAATTGCCCTGGCTGTCCATGCCTACGATGGCGTAAAAATTCTTGACCTCCAGCCGGTACACCGCCTCGGTGCCCAGGTCCTCATAGCACACCGGCTGGCAGCTGCGTATACTGTCGGCAATCAGTGCCGCAGCACCGCCGATGGTAAGGAAATAGACTGCGCCGGTGCGGATCACGGCTTCACGCACCGCTTCGCTGCGGCGGCCTTTGCCGATCATGGCCACCAAACCGGCATCCAGCAGCGCCGGGGTATAGGGGTCCATCCGGTAGCTGCTGGTTGGGCCTGCCGGGCCGATAACGGCGCCGGGACGGGCGGGAGCGGGGCCCACATAGTAGATGGTCTGGCCCCGGAGATCCACCGGCAGGGGGCGGCCCTCCTGCAGCGCCTGGTACAGACGCTGGTGGGCGGCGTCACGGCCGGTATACAGCACGCCGGTGAGCAGCACCTCGTCCCCGGCTTTCAGGGAGGCAAGGGCTTCCCGGCTCAGGGGAAGCTGCAATCGTTTCATAGTCGGCTCTCCTTACAGCACCACATGGCTGTGGCGATAGGCGTGGCAGCAGATATTCACCGCCACCGGCAGCCCGGCGATGTGGGTGGGGAAGGTCTCCACATGCACCGCCAGAGCGGTGGTATGGCCTCCCAGCCCCGCCGGGCCGATGTTCAGGGCGTTGATGCGCTCCAAAAGCTCCGACTCCAGAGCGGCGTACCGCCCGTCACTGTGCCGGGAGCCCAGAGGACGCGTCAGCGCGAACTTGGCCAGCTGGGCGCACTTATCAAAGGTGCCGCCGATGCCTACGCCCACCACCATGGGGGGACAGGGATTGGGGCCTGCCCGGCGGACGGTGTCCACCACGAAATCCAGCACGCCTTCTACGCCGTCGGCGGGCTTGAGCATGGCGATGGCGCTCATATTCTCGCTGCCGAAGCCCTTGGGGGCGAAGGTGATATCCAGCTTGTCCCCCTCCGTCAGCTCATAGTAAATGATGGCCGGGGCGTTGTCCCGGGTGTTTTCACGGCTGAAGAGGGGATCGTCCACCACGCTTTTGCGCAGATAACCCTCCTCATAGCCCCGGGCCATGCCCTGCTGGATGGCCCGTTCCAGACTGCCGCCGGTGATATGCACCTCCTGGCCCAGCCGGACACGGAACACCGCCATGCCGGTATCCTGGCACATGGGTACCATCCGCTCCGCAGCCAGGCGGGCATTGAGAGTCAGCTTTTCCAGCACGCTGCGGCTGAGCTTCTGCTCTTCCCGGGCCTGGCAGCGGGTGAAGGCGTCTGTCAAGGCAGGCTCTGCCTTGCAGTTGGCCTCCACCACCATCCGCTCCACCGCCTCACGGACGGCGGATGCATCCAATGTACGCATGGCGCTCACCGGGCGTAGCGTTCCACCGCCTGGGCCACCACGGAAGCGATGGTGCGGTCAAAAACGCTGGGGATGATATGCTCCGGATCCATCTGCCCGGCGGGTACGCAGCCGGCGATGGCATAGGCGGCGGCGATCATCATATCCTCCGTGATCTGCCGGGCACGGCAGGCCAGGGCGCCCTTGAAGATGCCGGGGAACACCAGAAGGGTGTTGATCTGGTTGGGGAAGTCGCTGCGGCCGGTGGCCACGATATAGGCGCCGGCGTCCAGTGCCTCCTGGGGCATGATCTCCGGTGTGGGGTTGGACAGGGCGAAGATCATGGGCTTGGGGCCCATGGCACGGACCATATCGCCGGTGACGATGCCGGGACCGGACACGCCGATGAGCAGGTCGCTGCCTGCCAGAGCGTCAGCCAGGGTGCCTTTACGCATACCGGGATTGGTGGCCTGAGCAATGGCCTCCTTGGCGCTGTTCTGGCCCGGACGGCCGGGATACAGAATGCCGCTGCGGTCGCACAGCAGGATATCCTTTACGCCTGCCTTGCGCAGCAGCGTGCAGATGGAGATGCCGGCGGCACCGGCGCCGCTGATGACGGTGCGGATATCCGCAAGCTCCTTGCCCACGCACTTGGCGGCGTTGATGAGGGCCGCCAGCACCACCACGGCGGTGCCGTGCTGGTCGTCGTGGAACACCGGGATATCCAGCTTCTCCTTCAGCTTCTCCTCGATCTCAAAGCAGCGGGGGGCGGAGATATCCTCCAGATTGATGCCGCCGAAGCCGGGAGCCATCAGCTCCACCGCCCGGACGATCTCGTCCGGGTCCTTGGTGTTCAGGCAGATGGGCACGGCGTCCACATCCCCGAAGGTCTTGAACAAACAGGCCTTGCCCTCCATCACCGGCAGGGCCGCCTCCGGCCCGATGTCACCCAGGCCCAGCACCGCCGTGCCGTCGGTGACGATGGCCACGGTGCTGCACTTGGCGGTATAGCGGTACACCAGCTCACGGTCCCGGGCGATCTCCTTGCAGGGCTCCGCCACCCCCGGCGTATAGGCCAGGGACAGCTCATGGGCATTGGTGATGGGTACCTTGCTCACCGTTTCCAGCTTGCCGTGATGTTCTGCGTGCATCTTCAGTGCCTGCTCTCTCAGATCCATATCTTTCGCTCCTTTTTAGGAAGATTC
Source organism: uncultured Oscillospiraceae bacterium (assembly GCA_944385395.1). Classification (GTDB taxonomy): domain Bacteria; phylum Bacillota; class Clostridia; order Oscillospirales; family Oscillospiraceae; genus Vescimonas. Next base: position 4,109 of record CALWXA010000025.1, read on the forward strand.
TCTACAGTTCGTATTGTAGAGAGTCGTAAAGGGATTGTCAATTCTTTTCCAAATCCCATTCCGGCCCCCTGACGCCCCTTTTCTTTTGCCGGAAGGCCGTGCTATAATGTCCATGGAACATTCCATGACAGGAAACAAGAAGGAAAACCAACAAGGAGGCTTATTGCATGGCAACCCAACCTACCTACCGGCCGGAACATCTCCACTATCTGAAGATGCTGGCCAAGCAGTATCCCACCGTACAGGCCGCCAGTACGGAGATCATCAATCTCCAGGCCATTTTGAACCTGCCCAAGGCCACGGAGCATTTCATCTCCGATGTCCACGGCGAGCACGAGGCTTTCCGCCACATCCTCAACTCCGCCTCCGGCGTGGTGCGGGAGAAGCTGGATGAGCTGTTCGGCACCACCATGACCCGCTCGGAGCGGGATCAGCTGGCTACCCTCATCTACTATCCCGAGGAGAAGCTGGAGGAGCTGGAGGCCGCCGGAGAGGACATGGAGGAGTGGTACCGCATCACCTTCCACCGGCTCATCGAGGTGTGCTGTCTGGTGAGCTCCAAGTATACCCGCTCCAAGGTCCGGAAGGCCATGCCGCCGGAATACGCCTACATCATCGATGAGCTCATCCACACCCACTATGAGGACACCGACAAGCGGGACTACTACGAGAACATCATCTCCACCATCATCCAGCTGGGACGGGCGGACAATTTCCTGGTGGAGCTGTGCGGACTCATCAAGCGTCTGGCGGTAGATCACCTGCATCTGGTGGGTGATATCTACGACCGGGGCCCCGGCGCCGATATCATCATGGACGCCCTTTTGAACCATCACAGCGTGGATATCCAGTGGGGCAACCACGACATCCTCTGGATGGGCGCTGCCTCCGGGTCCCGGACCCTGGTGGCCACGGTGCTGCTCAACTCCCTGCGCTACAACAATCTGGACATCATCGAAACCGGGTACGGCATCTCCCTGCGGCCTTTGTCCGTATTCGCCGACGAGGTGTACAAGGGACACGACATCTCCCGGTTCAAGATCAAGTTCACCGAAAACGACGAGGGGGACTATACCGAAAAGGACAAACGCCTGGTGGCCCAGATGCACAAGGCCATCACCATGATCCTCTTCAAGCTGGAGGGCCAGAAGATCCTGCGCAATCCCAGCTTCGGCATGGATGACCGGCTGCTGCTGGATAAGATCGACTATGAGAATCAGTGCATCACCATCGGCGGCAAGACCTATCCCATGCTGGATACGGATTTCCCCACCGTGGACCCCCAGGACCCCTACCGCCTGACGCCGGAGGAGGATGCCCTCATCGCCCAGCTCACCGCCTCCTTCATGCACAGTGAGAAGCTGCAGCGGCACATCCGGTTCCTCTACTCCAAGGGGAGCCTGTACCGGATCTACAACGGCAACCTTCTCTTCCACGGCTGCGTTCCCATGGCGGAGGACGGCTCGCTGCTGCATTTTTCCATCGGCTGCGACGACCTTTCCGGCAAGGAGTTCCTGGACTACGCCGACACCGTGGCACGCCGGGCCTATTACAACAAACCCGGTTCGCCGGAGCGGCAGTTCGGTATGGACTTCCTGTGGTGGCTCTGGTGCGGACGCAACAGCCCCATCTTCGGCCGGGACCGCATGACCACCTTCGAGCGGCGGTTTATCGCCGATGAGGATACCTGGACCGAGCCCAAGAACGCCTACTACCGGCTCTATCAGGATCCGGCGGTGTGCGATGCCCTGCTGCACCAGTTCGGCCTCACCGGCGAGCATTGCCACATCATCAACGGCCATATGCCCGTCAAGTCCAAGAAGGGGGAGAGCCCCATCAAGGGCGGCGGCAAGCTGCTGGTCATAGACGGCGGCTTCTGCAAGGCCTATCAGAACACCACCGGCATTGCCGGGTATACCCTGATCTATACCTCCAACTGCCTGCGTCTGGTGTCCCACCAGCCCTTTGCCGGGCGGGCCAACGCCATCCAGGCCAATCAGGATATCGCCTCCAGCTCCCAGGTGCTGGAATGGATGGATAAGCGGCTGAAGATCGCCCAGACGGATATCGGACGTCAGCTCCAGGAGCAGATCGACGACCTCATGGCCCTGCTGGCGGCCTTCCGCAGCGGCGCCATCGTGGAAGCCCATCGGGATTGAATATGGGAAGACAAGGAGCCCGGACTTGCGTCCGGGCTCCTTGCTGCTTTATGAGGGAGATGACTCCTTTCGCATCAGCCACAGGCCCCGGGTCACCATGGGCAGGGCGTAGAAGAGGAGAAAGGCCCAGTTCATGGCTCCATAGCCCCGGGCGATGATATTGCCCAGCCCCAGCTGGGCCACGGCGATGCCTGCCAGCATCAATGCGGTGGAGAGCGCCGTGTGGAGCCAGGGGGGTACCCGGCGGCCGGCGGCGGTAAGGGAGTGGCAGATCCGGTCGTCCAGAGCCTTGCTGTATCCGGCGCCGGTTTCGATGAGGGTGCCGAAGAGGACGATCTCAAAGCTCCAGTACAGCACATCCACATCCAACGCCTCAAACACCACGTTTACCGGCACCGCAGCGTCCAGCGTGCCCTCAACCCCCACCAGCACCACCAGCAGCAGCGCCGCCGGCAATACGCCGATGGCCCCGGCGATAAGGCCGGATACGGCGGCCTCCCGGCGGCTGCGGCAGTCCCGGAGGGTGTAGAGCAGCAGCGGCACGCAGCCTAAGTTATAGAAGGCGTATTTGGCGCCCCGCAGGGCCCAGGGGCCGCTGAGCTCCATGGCGCGGAATTCCCGGGCGATCACCGGGCCGAACTGCAGCAGGCAGCACAGGGCAAAAAGGGCGTACACGGCATAGAGTACATAGGACCACAGGGACAGGGCTTTCTCGATGGCGGCGGTGCCCTTGGTCACCAGCAGCACCACGCATACCCCAAGAAGACCCCAGCCCCACCACTCCGGCACGCCCAGGAGCCCCCGGGCGCAGGCTCCGGCGGAGGCCGCCACCGCACCCAGCACCATCAGCAGCATGGCCAGGTAGCTCAGCTCATAGAAAAAGAAGCCCCGGCCTAAGAGCCGCCCCATCATGCTGCGGTAATCGTAGACCCGGAACACATGGGCGAAGGTAAAGGTGACGGCACACAGCGCCGACCACAGCAGCAGCGTCACGCCGATGCCCAGAAGTCCGCCCACAAAGCCGCTGCGCTGGAAGTATTCCATGATCTCCGCTCCGGTGCCGTAGCCGCCGCCGATGACGATGGACTGAAATACGAACCCCGGCACCAGCAGCCGCCGGATGGTTTGCCTCATGATGCGCCGCCCCCTTTCTCCCATTGTCCCATGTGTATGCCGTCGGGCGGCGGGAAAGAAGCAAAAATCCCCCGCCGGGAAAGGCGGGGGAGGGGAGTCAATAGGAATTTTTGAACAGCAGAACGTACCAGAAGCGGAAAAAGGCCGCCAACAACCGGATCATAGCAGTGCCTCATAGGACTTGCTGAGGATCAGCTCGCCCCGTCCGTTTTCCACGATGCCTGCCCATTCCAGGATGGCGGCCAGCACAAACACCGGATCATATACGGAGTCGCCGGGCTGAAATCCCCGATATTTGGCGATGGCGCCCACCACAGTGTTTTCCTCGCACCCCGGCTGACCCAGCTTATAGTTCCGGCCGTTGCCCTTTCTGGCCCGGCCACCCTGGCGCACCAGGAGATCCACGATCACATCAAAAACGCCGTAATCGTAATAGGGTTTGAGCGACAGTTTGTCGCTGGAGAAAGTTTTACCGTCGGGTTCGGCGTAGATCTCACAGGGCAGACCTCGAACGGTAAACACCGTGACGTGGCCCCCATGCTCCTTGAGCTTGGCTTTGATGATTTCCGAGGGCTTTTTACTGGAATAGTCCACGGGCAAGCGACTTACATCCATTTCGGGTCGTTCCTCCTTTTTGGCCGGGCTGCCCAGATGCAGCGCTGCCAGCAATTCTTCCAGCCTTTTCTTGGCGGTAGGATAGGATATTTGCATTTCAGCCTGTACCTCCTTCAAATTTCCACGGCTTTGCAGAAACGACAAAAGGAACCGATACTGTCCTTCGTCCAACTGGTCAAAAGGACTCAGCTCAAAATCATTCCGCAGCTCCAGGCCGCAGCTGGGACATTGCAGGGCGGAAATCCGCAGTGTTTCATAACAGCCGGGACATTTGGAAAGCAGCTGTGCCATATTCATCACCTCTGGGATTAGCATAGCAGGCAGCAGTCTATTTGTCAATATAGATTTAATAAAATTTATATCTATTTGCAAAATGTGCGTTACTAATTGCGAATTAGTGAGTGTCGCAAGCAAAAATCCCCCGCCGGGAAAGGCGGGGGAGGGGAAAAAGAGGAGAGCGGCTGCTCTCCTCTTTTTTATGCCTGCATCAGGCCGGTGTACTTACCGGTGGAAACGGCGCTTGCTGCGCAGCAGGACCGTCAGGCCCGCACCGCTGCCCCACAGGGCAATGGTCAAAGGCAGCAGCAGCGTGGCGTCGCCGGTATCAGGACTTTCGGGTTCCTCGGGATTTTCCGGCTGAGGAGTTTCCTGGGACTGCACCACAAAGGCCACGTACAGCGTGCCGGTGACGTACTCCGGTGTATCGTTGTCTTCCGTCGGAGCAGTCCGGAGAGACAGGGGTTCAATGTCATAGGGAGTCTTTTCCGCCGTAAAGGTGATGGCACCGCCGTAATCCCCCACCGGCAGGCCGGCCTTGGGCTGGATGGTGATGGTGGTGGACTGGCCGGGGTCCAGTTCTGTGCGGTCGATTTCAATGGTAAAGGCATCCGATGTGGGCTGCTGGATGTTCAGCACCCCATCGGTGGTATTGGAGACGATGACCGTCTGGGCTGCAGGAGTCGTATAGCCCGGTGCCGCAGTGCCGAAGTCCACGCTGTCAGGCCGGAAATACAGATCCGGCAGGGCATCAAAGGGCGTGGCGGACATGGTCAGCGTCACGTCCCCCTGGGGACAGAAGTCCTCCAGGATGGGGTCGGTCTCCAGCAGCTCCCCGTCCAGCAGCCAGCCGTCAAACAGCACGGCGCCCCAGGGTACCGCTTCCAGGGTGACGGATTCACCCTTGGGCACATAGTAGACGTCGAAATAGCGGCCGTACGTGTCGACCCAGCAGCCCACTTCCTTCGCCGGATCGCTTACCAGCCGGATCTCCCAGGTTTCCGGCACGGTGACGGAGGCGGTGACTTCCTCCCCGTTATCCATCACGAAGGTGAAGGGGACATCTTCTCCCTGACGGACAAGGAGATACGCCTGAGCGATGCAGACGTCCCGGCCGTCCACGGTGTAGTCGGTGCCCTCCGTCAGGGTCTCCGTGCCGCTCTTCACAGACTGGAGGGACACGCCGTCAGGCAGCAGCAGGGTGAAGGGGAACCCATCGTCCCCGTTCCGGTCATACACGGCGGAGGTGGGGGTGACTTCGCTGGCCGTGCGCTCCTCCCAGACGGCGTAGAAGGTGACATCCGCCGTCACCGTATAGGCGTCCCCCGGCTGGTAGCGCCGGCCGTCGGGGCCGTTTTCCGCCCAGGCTGCGAACTGGTAGCCGTCCCGGATATAGCCGCATTCCGGCAGGGTATAGTCGGTGTAGGCGTTGTACTCCGTTTCCATATAGCCGTCATCGATGATTGCGTCGGGCTTGAAGGAGACGTCAAAGCCGCTGCGGCCCGATTCCCGGATGGAGATCTCCACGTAAATGGACAGCTGCTGCTCACCCGCCGTTACCAGCAGGATGCCGAAATACGGCAGGTAGTCCCAGACAAGGCCCGTGGGGACGGTCACCGTGGCGGTGAGAGTGCCGTAGGGCTCCAGCACCGCCTCCTGGGGCGATACGGTGAAATCGGAGTAAGGCACATCGCTGCCGGTGTCCGGCGCCAGCTGGATGGACAGAGGCGCATCGGTGAGATTGTACAGCGTCACCGACTGGGTCAGGGGCTGGTCATAGCCTTCCTCCGCCTCCAGGAAGATGCCGTCGCTGCCGATCCAGACGTTGGAGCTCTGGGGCCGGAGATCCTTCCAGCCTTCCGCCTGCTGATAGGCCGTCAGACCGGCGGCAGGCACGTACAGCTGCAGAAGGCCATCTTCCGCCAGATCCGAGCTAATGGCCTCCCCGGACATTACAGGGGGCTGGACGGCCCGGGAGGCCACAAGCACGGATTCTGTCCATCCTACCCCCAGATAGTAGAAGGCTTCGCTGCCCAGAGTCTTCAGAGTGGAGGGCAGCAGGATGTGCCGCAGCCTTGTGGAGGCAAAGGCCTTTTCGCCCACAGTTTCCAACCCTTCCGGCAGTACCAGGGAGGTCAGGGCCGTGCAGTCGTAAAAGGCTTCGGCCCCGATGGTTTTCAGGCTGCCGTTCTGGGGAAAGGTGATCTGGGAAAGGCTGCTGCAACCGGTAAAGGCCTTCTCACCGATGGCCTGCAGCCCGTCAGGCAGCACCAGGGAGGTCAGGTTTTGGCAGCCCACAAAGGCTCCGGTCTCGATGCGCTTGGTGCCCTCCGACAGCGTCACGGAGGTCAGGGAATCGCATTCCCAAAACAGGGTTTCCGGAATGGCTTCCATAGTGCCCGGCAGCACCAGGGACGACAGGGAGAAGTCATTTCTATCGTCAAAATAGAGCTCAACGATGGAGCAGGGATCGCCCTGCGTATCCTCCACGGCGCCGCCCAGATCCAGAGCCTCCACGCCGGAGGGCAGGATATCCAGATTCACCAGGAGCCGGCCGCTGCCCAGGTCTTCTTCGTATGCATACAGGCTCACGGCGCCGTCGGCGCTGGTGAGTGTTTTGTTTTCCCGGTCAAAGACCCAGGCCGCCGAATCGTCGGCAAAGGCTGCTGCCGGGAACAGAGACAGCAGCAGCACCAGGGCCAGACCCAGGCCCAGTAAGCGTTTTTTCATCTTGTGCTCCTCCTTCTGCAAAGCTGTTTTGTAAGTTGGCCGGAACCGCAAAAGGCCGCCGGCAGTTGATAGCTGCATTATAGCAGAAAAAACCTGCATGTCAGCGAACCTTACAAAATTGTAAGGTTTCTGCCGCTTGCTCCCGAAAAAAAGGGCGAAAAAACCCGGAAGGCCTCTGCCTTCCGGGTAGGGAACGTGTTGATATGGGGAAAATCAGGGGGTATCCAGGGCGTAGCGGCCCAGGCCGTACTTCACCTGGATGCGCCGGAGCATCCGCAGCAGCGCCGGGCCCAGCAGGAAAAGGGACACCGCCGTGGCTGCGGCGTGGGGCAGATTGGTGGTGACCAGGCCCGTGAGATAGATGGTGGCCGGAGCCAGGGAGCCGTGGATGTAAATGGTCATCCAGGTGCTGGTATCCAGCACCGGCCCTACCACCAGCAAGATCAGGAAAAAGCCCGTCACTGCCAGCCGCAGCCGTCCGCCCAGCCCTTTGGGTTCATCGGTAAGGAGATGGCAGCGGGTCAGCAGGCCCGCCAGCAATCCCCCCAGACCGTAGGCCAGCATCTGCCAGGAGGTCCAGGGCCCCTGACCGAAAAAGAAGTTGCTGACCAGTGCCGCCATGGAGCCGCAGAGAAAGCCGCTCTCCCCTCCGAAGGCGATGCCTGCCAGCAGCACCAGAGCCATGGTGGGCTTCAGATTGGGCAGGGGCACCACTACCCGGGCCGCCACCGACAGGGCGCACAGCACCGTCAGCAGCACCAGCTCCCGGGTGGGGGGATTACGCCGGTCAAAGGACAGGAAAAAGGCGCACAGTGTCAGCAGCACCACCAAGGTGCTGGAAAGGTAGTATTTCCGGTCCGACAGGGCACACAGCACCACGGCAATGGGGATCACCACCACCAGCAGCACAAGACGCAGCCAGCGCCGCCGGAGAAATGACAGGATCATAGTCCGTTCTCCTTCATCAGATACACCACATCCTCCGCCGTCACCGCCTGGGGAAAGACTTCCCGGGCCATGCGGTTGGCGGCGGTGGTGTAGAAGCTGTTCCGGGCAAAAAACCGGCGGGGGGGATGGGTGGTAAGGATCTGACCGTTGAAAAAGAGGCTCACGGCGTGGGCCCAACGGGCGCAGAACTCCACATCATGGCTCACCATCACCACGGTGATGCCCTGACTGCACAGCTGCCGCAGCACCTGGCCCAGCTGCTCCTTGAAAAAGCTGTCCAGACCCTTGGTGGGCTCGTCCAGCAGCAAAAGCCGGGGCCGGCACAGCAGCACCTTGGCCAGGGCTGAGCGCTGCAGCTCGCCGCCGGAGAGGTCAGAGGGGTGACGCTCCAGCAGGTGGCTCACCCGGCACAGCTCCGCCACCCGCTGTACCTCCGCTGACTCCGCCCTCATCTCCTGCAGATCCTGCCGCACCGTGGGACGGGCAAAGAGACTGGCGGGGTCCTGGGGCAGCATGGCCAGGATGCCCCGGAAGAGGTCCTTGTGACGCTTGCTGTCGGTGCCGTCCAGCAGTACCTTGCCCCGGTAGGGACGGCAGATGCCGCAGATGGCCTTGAGCATGGTGGATTTGCCGGTGCCGTTGCCCCCCAGCACGGCGTGGAGACTTCCCTTGGGGACGGTGAAATCCACCCCCCGCAGCACGTCCGGGGATCCCTTCTGGTAGCGGAACCACACGTTCTTCAGCTCCAGGGCCGCAGGGCCCGTTACCTCCGGCTGAGGGGGCAGGGATTGGTTCAGGGTACCGCCGGGGGCTTTGGCGGTGAGCCAGGTGCGGCCCTCCCGCACCGTCAGGGGACAGCCGTCCCCACTGCCGCCGGAGCCGTAGAAGATCCGCACGGGAGTGGGCAGGGCGGCGAAGAGCTCCGTGTGCCGCAGGGCGGCGCCAACACGCCGGGGAGCGTCGTCCGCCAGCAGGCGGCCCTCCTGGAGCACCACGCAGCGGTCGGCGGCGTGGAAGATGTCCTCCAGCCGGTGCTCGGTGATGACGATGGTGGTGCCCAGATCCTGATTCAGACGCCGCACCGTGGCCAGGAAATCCGCTGCGGCGATGGGGTCCAGCTGACTGGTGGGTTCGTCCAGGATCAGCACCTGGGGCTGCAGGGCCATGATGGCCGCCAGATTCAAAAGCTGCTTCTGGCCCCCGGAGAGGGTGGCCACGTCCCGGTCAAACCAGGTCTGGATGCCGAAATAGTGGGCCATTTCCGCTACCCGCAGCCGCATGATCTCCTGATCGCAGCCCAGATTTTCCAGCCCGAAAGCCAGCTCGTGCCAGACCTTGTCGGTGACGATCTGGGCGTCGGGGTCCTGCATCACATAGCCGATGGCGGCGCTCTGCCGGGCCAGGGGCACAGTGTCCAGAGGCGTACCGTCCAGCAGCACGGCGCCGGAGCGGACGCCGTGGGGCGTCAGCACCGTTTTCAGGTGCCGCAGCAGCGTGGTCTTGCCGCTGCCGCTCTGGCCGCACAGGGCGATGTATTCCCCCTGCCGGATGTCCAGGGACACATCCGAAAGGGCCGGACGGGCCGGCGATGCGGCGTAGGCAAAGCTCAGATGGTCGATCGCAAGATGCGCCATGTCAGATCCTCCCAAAGATACAGCAGTGTAGGCAGAAACAGCAGCACGCCCCAGGCGATAAGGGCCGCCGCACCCAGGGGCGTATTGCTGCCGGCCAGATAGATGGCAGGCACATAGGTGGCCCGGGTATACCCGGCGGCCATGCCCGCCGCCACCAGAGCCGCCAGTCCCAGCAGTACCGTGAGCACCACGCCGTCGGAAAGAGAAAACCGGTAGCGCCGGAAATTGGTGCGCCGGGCGGCGCCGTAGCCGCGGCAGCGCATGGAGTCGGCGGTGATGATGCCGCTCTCCAGCGCCCAGGCGGTGAGGGCCGCCAGCGTGGCCGCCGAGCCACGGAGCCGGTCCCGTTTGGTGCCGCCGGCACCCAGCCCCACGCAGCGCCGGGCGGCGCTGATCTGCCGGGCCTTGCGGCCGTAGGCCGGTACCAGGCGCAGCACCATCATCAGCATCAGGCTCACCACCGGCAGCAGCGGAGCGAAGAGGGCGGTGAATTTATCGCTGGTCATCACATGGCTGTAGCAGAAAAACCACAGCAGCACCGCCGTGAACATGGCCGCCAGGGCGGCGCCGTAGCATACCAGCTCCACGGTGATGTACCGTCCGCCCCACACCGTCAGCAGCACCCGGCCCCCCTGGGGGTCCAGCAGGGGGGAGAGCAGGGGAGAGAGCACCGTCAGCACCAGGAACACCGGGATGGCGGCGGCTGCCAGACGCAGTCCCTGCCGGCCCCGGAGGGCCACCAGATACGCAGCTGCTCCCAGCAGGCTCAGAAGAAGATACATAGGGTGCATCAGCACCATGGTCAAAAGCAGCACCAGCAGGAAAAAGGCAAAGCTCACCGCCGGATGAGCACGGGAAAAGACGTCTGTTTCCATGATATACCTCAAATCAACAAAAAATGCGCCCCGGGTGGGACGCAGCAGGAACCGGATACCGCCCGGCCGCCCCAAGAGCCGCCGGTATCCCTTGCCTGCGCCGACAGGTGTTCCGGCTCCGGACGCCTTTCGTGTCCGCTGCCTTCTCAAAGCCGAAGCTTCAATGACAGCGGAGGGCTTTTCATGTCCGTCTACGGCGGCTTGGTACCGCTGGGATATTCCCCATTCCCTTGCCGGCGCTGTGATTCCTTACATTTTACCATACCCGTCCCGGCCTGGCAAGGGGACTTGACAGCCGGCGGTGAGAGGATGTATAGTAGGGGCGAAAAGTCCATACGCTGCATCGTGTCCGGCGGATGCTGTCCTGTGAGGGCAGGCGGCCGGATCAGGAAATCCGGTGAGAATCCGGAGCATTACCCGTTGCTGTATGTGCAGGAGCCTGCTGTCCGCGCCGTGAGGCGGCCATTGGGAAACCGAGAAGGTAGGACAGTCTGGCGCAGGAAAATTTTCCCCAATGCATGAGCCAGAAAGCCAGCGATGCCTGAATCAGGTTCCCTACGGCGCAGGTGGCCGCAGCGGAGCGCAAGTCCACGAGAAAACGGTCGTGACCGGGAAGCATTCTGCCCGGCTGCGGCTCTTTTTTTATCCCGGTAGAAAAAGGGAATCTCCCGCCCATGGGGGCGGGTGCAGATATCCACAGGAAATGAAAAAGGAGATTGATGACATGAAGACAAATCTGAAGAAAGCTTATGCCCTGCTGCTGACCCTGGCTCTGGTGTTCAGCGCCGTGGCCTGCTCCCCCGTGGGCTCCGACGGCGACCAGGATCAGGACAAGACCCCCGGCGTAGTGGAGAACGGCGCTACCATCGGCCAGGGCTCCAAGACCTTCACCATGGAAGTCACCGATGCTGAGGGCGCCACCATCACCTTCACCGTCAAGACCGATGAGAAGACTGTGGGCGCTGCCCTGCTGGCTCTGGAAGTCATCGCCGGCGATCCCGGTGAGTACGGCCTGTATGTCAAGACCGTCAACGGCACCACCGTGGACTATGACACCGACGGCGCTTACTGGGCCTTCTATGTAGACGGCGCTTATGCCACCACCGGCGTGGACCAGACCGACATCACCGACGGCAGCACCTATGCCTTCAAGGTGGAGAAGTAA
>CALWXA010000026.1 GCA_944385395.1 uncultured Oscillospiraceae bacterium
CAAAGCCTGTCTCTCTTTTTTCTGATGGCTTTTCTCATAGGCAAAACTTTGGCAGGGGACTGGAGTTTGCTGCGCTGATGTGGTATATTGAAAAATAACGAAATGACCTCCCTGCGGCATGCGGGGAACAGGAGATGAGAGGGTGCCTATGAGTGAAATGATGTCCCGGAACGGAGAAGTGCGCAGCATCCTGATGGAGCTGCAGGAGCGCATGACCGCTGCCGGTAAAATATTGCAGACGCCCCAGCTGCTTCAGGCACTGGAGGCTTTGGATGGTCACGACCCGGTACTGTGCCGGAGGCTGGTAGAGCTGTGCGGTGATGTGATGCAGTTTCGCCCGGCCTTTGCTGTGCAGTGGCTGGAGCGGCTCAGCGACAAGCTCATCGACAACCTCTTTCCCGATGCCACTCATCCCCAGACGGAGCTGACGGAAGATGAAGAACTGTATCTTACGCTGCTGGAATGGGCCATTGACCACCATACCGGTACCTTTGACCCACTGTCGGATCTGCTGGGTTTTGATGAAGCAGCGCTGCAAAGCAGCCGTGTGACGGAAGAATACCAGCGCTTCGGTCGGGCGGTGCAGCAGGGCCACGTGATGGCACTGCTGCGGATCAGCCGGGAAGTGCGTCCATTCGATCTGGCGTCCCACGTCATCGGCGTCCACAATGTGGCCATGCATACGGCCATTATGGCCTCAAAGGCCGGCCTGCCGGTGGATCTGCCGCTGGTGAGTGCCGCGGCCTTTGGCCACGATATCGGCAAATTCGGCTGCCGGGGTGACGAGCTGCGGCGGGTGCCATATCTGCACTATTACTATACCTGGCAGTGGTTCAGCCAGAATGATATCGAGGAGATCGGCCACGTATCGGCCAACCACTCTACCTGGGATCTGGAATTTGAGAATCTGCCCATAGAGTCGCTGCTGCTGATCTATGCCGATTTCCGTGTCCGGGGCACCCGGGACGAGGCAGGTAAGGAACACATCGGCATTTACTCTCTGGCAGAAGCCTATGAGATGATCTTTGCCAAACTCTACGATGTGACGCCGGAAAAAAAGCAGCGGTATCAGACGGTTTACGACAAGCTCCACGACTTTGAGCAACTCCTGCGCAGCCTGGGTGTTCCCACGGAACTGTGGGACTATCGGCTTCGGGAGGCGGATACACGGGACGCATCCCTGCTTTCGGCGGAAGATGCCCTGCAGGCCCTGCGGAACATGACGCTCTCCGGTTCTATTCGGCTGATGCGCACCATCTCCACCGAGCAGTCCTTTGAGCAGCTGCTGGAGCAGGCAAAAGGGGAGAAGAATCTCCAGCGCATCCGCACCTATCTGCTGCTGCTGCAGGAGTACAGCACCTATATGACCAAAAGCGCCAAGAAAAAGACGTTGCTGCTGCTCTATGAGCTGCTGATGCATCCCGATGGGGATGTGCGCCACGTTGCCGGGCAGATCATGGGCCAGATCCTGGCCAACAGCGGACCCAAGTACCGCAAAGAACGGCCTGCCGGGGCACGGCGGGGCGTCATGATCCCCACCATGATGGCCTTGCTGGACGAATCGGTGGAGCTGTGGGAACACTATATCGACATTTGCCTGCATCCGGATCGAAAGATCGCACCCAAGCACGCCATGCGGATTTCCAACAGCCTCAAGACGCTGTGCCAGTCTCTGTTTGCCAGCATCGATCCCAAGGAATCCAAGCAGATGGTGGAACCGGTACTGCAGCGGCTGTATCAGGCTACGGGAGATGACCGGTTCGTACTGGCAGATGCGCTGGTGAAAATCCCCATGAGCTGCATTCCGGCCAATCAGCGGCTGAAAGTGGTGGACGTGCTGGGCGGCATGCTGACAGAAGACCTGCCCCACCTGCAGCTGACGGTTCTGCGGTGCCTGGAAACCATGGGGCACCAGGCAGAACTGAAAGACCGGGTGGCAGAATTGGTGACGGCCTTTGATCCCTCCGGCTATCAGGAGCCGCTGGCGCTGGAGTATATGAAGCGTCGGATTCTGGGCGGGCAGTTGGATGTGCTGGATGCGGAAAGCGCCTCCGGAATTTATCTGAGCAACCTCAAGACCTCCGTACACTGGGTGGTAAAACTCACCCAGATCGACATGATCTGCGACCATGTCCGGGCCCATCCGGAGACGGCATTCCATGCCGCCATGCATCTTTCCAACGTGCTGTCGGTGAGTGAGCATTATCCTGTGCGTCTGGCAGCGGGCGAGAAGATGCTGGAGATCGTGTCGCTTCTGACGGTGGATCATATCAATGAAATCACCGTGGACCTGCTGCGTGAGCTGGAAGCTACCCAGAGCCAGATCTCCTTTGTGATCCCGCCGTATCTGGGACGGCTGATCTGCATGCTGCCGGAAAAGGAAATGTGGGAGGCCGAGACCTTCCTGGAGAATCTGATTCGTGGCTCTGCGGCCCGTCCGGCCCGGGTCTCACTCCAGGCGGTGGGTGAGGTACTCAATACTCTGGACGGAAGCCACTCCGAAATGACCCAGCGGGCGTTGGGTATCCTCATGACCGGCATCTGCCATTACGATACCAGTATCCATGAAAGCGCCCTGACGGTGCTTTGCCGGGATGTGCTGGGCAGCGACCGGATTTCTTTGCAGCGGCGGTCTGCTATGTTCGTGCTGCTGCATAAGAAGCTGCTGACCGTACTCAGTGAGCCCCGGCAGGGACAGCTGACGTTCTTCAACAGTGCCGCCATGCTCAACCATCTGTACCGCTTTGTGGTGCAGTGTGAGGTGAAGCGGGGACCCTTTGCCTTTCCCAAGCCTAAGCCGGCTGCATTCTTCCCCGGTACCTTTGACCCCTTCAGCGTGGGCCATAAGCAGATCGTGGATGAGATCCGGAAGCTGGGCTACGAGGTCTATCTGGCGGTGGACGAGTTCTCCTGGTCCAAAATGCCGCTGCCCAAGCTGCTGCGCCGCCAGATTGCACAGATCTCCGTGGCGGACTGCTGGGATACCTACCTCTTCCCGGATGATATTCCCATCAATATCGCCATGCCGGAAGATCTGTCTCTGCTGCGCCAGCTGCTGCCGGACCGGGCGCTGTACCTGGTGGCAGGCAGCGATGTGATCTATAACGCTTCCGCTTACCGCAGCACCGCCCGTGGCTGCGCAGCGGAATACAACCACATCATTTTCTGCCGCAATACGCCCGGCATCACCGATCATTCGGGCCTGTCCCGGATCATCCGGGGCGATCTGAAGGTGCTCTCGCTGCCGCCGTTCTTTGAATCTGTCAGCTCCTCCCGGATCCGTGAATATATCGACCGGAAGCTGGACATCTCTATGCTGGTGGATCCGGTGGTGCAGTCCTTCATCTATGAGTATGGGCTGTATGTCCGTGCTCCTGAGCTGAAAAATGTACTCAAGCCCCAGAACATCTTCTTCCGGCGCTATCAGGAGACACATCCGGAATTGGGAGATGAACTGAACCGGGCTATCGAATCGGCAGAGCGCCCCTTGGCGGTGACCCTGTGTGCCCGGCCGGATCGGATCCTGGGCTGGGCGGTGGGCCATGCCCTGCAGGCGGCGGACCTGTACGATGTACTGCACTCCATCGAGGCGGCCAAATATGTGCGCCGCTACGCTTCCGGACGGATCCTGATGGTCCATGCCGTGCATGTTTCCCGCCAGCGCACGGCGGAGCTGTGCCGGTCGCTCCTCAACGAACTGCTGGTCCGCAGCTTGGTCAGCGACCACACCTATGCCCTGTGCCGCTGTACACCGGAGGATACCGCTCTGCGGGATGCGCTGGACCAGCTGGGCTTTGTGCCGGTGGCCAGCTGTGAGGATATTTTCTATGTAGATATGCGGGCTCCGGTGATGCTGCTGCAGGATGTGCTGCTGCAGTTGAAAAAGCCGCATCAGGACGACCCGGAGGTGAAGGCTGCCGTGCTGGCGGCCCGGCCCCGGCTGCGCCGTGCCCTGAATACACTGTTCCCCGGTAAGCTGGTGCTTTGCTTCGATTCGGAGATGCTCAACCAGGTGGTGATGGAGCGGGTACAGCGGGTCAACGGCGTACAGGATGTACCTGCCGGAGAACGCCGGCTGGGCCCGTATATGTGCGTGCCCTTCGGCAAGGTACTGGCCAATGAGGTGGTGCCCAACACCGTCACCAAGACACTGCATGTGGAAAAGCGGTTTGCAGCGGATATCCGCAGCTTCCAGGTGGTGGAGCACCCCGGCTATTCCCAGCTGAAAACCCAGGTGCGGACGCTGAAATCCTTCCGGCGTCCCGTGATTCTGGTGGATGACTTCATCCATAAGGGCTACCGCATCGATAAGCTGGACCGTGTGCTGCGGGGTGAAAATCTGGGCATCGACCGGATCATCGTGGCCATTATGTCCGGTTACGGGCAGGATCTGATGCGGGTCCAGCAGCGGCAGGCGGAGTGTGAATATTTCATTCCCAATTTGCGCTATTGGCTGACGGAAAGCCTGCTGTATCCCTTCATCGGCGGTGACGGAGTGGAGCGCCGGGATGGAAGCGAGCATATGCTGCCGTCCATCAACATGGTGCTGCCTTACTATTACCCCAATTTCATGGCCGATGTAGCCGACAGCGCCATCCGCAATTTCAGCCGCGTGGCGCTGGAAAACGCCTTGTCCATTATGAGCGTGCTGGAACGGCAGCATCAGAAGATTTTCAATACGTCCCTGACACTGCGGCGGTTGGGTGAGGCGTTGCAGCAGCCCCGCCTGCCGGACAAGGGGGACTGCATGCTGTATGATTTCAGTCTGCCGGCCTCGGCTTACCTGGCTGAAGACCTGCGGCAGATCCAGCGGATCTGCCGGCGTGAAAGGGAGTCCGTATGATCTTTCAGAACTGGAACAATATTTGTCTGTGCGGGGAAGAGGAAACACTCTTCCCCGCCGGCGGCAAAAGGGTGGACGAGCCCTTTGCGCCGCTGGTATTTTTAGTGCGCCGCGACGGTCTTACAAGCCGGGGCCTCTATGCCGTGACCTCGCTGGCTGAGGTAAACGAGCCGGAAGGCGTGGCGTGCCTGACGCCTGCTGCAGCGCCGGAAACGGGCCCGTTGGCGGATTTTGTAGCCCGCCATGGTGCCGCCGTGCTGAACACAGCCTTTTCCAATGCGTTTGCGGTACTGCAGCGCTTTGTGCAGCCCAAGACCTCCGGTTTTCGGGTGACTTTGGTTGGCTTGGGTGACGTAGGCGGCACGGTGCTGACGGGATTGAAGCTGCTGGGACAGGAGATCGACAGCATCGCCATATACGATCCCCGGCAGGATATGTGCCGCCGGTATGAAATGGAGCTGGGGCAGGTGCTGGAGCAGGATCGTCCTATGCCCCAAATCACTATTTGCCGGGAGGAGGATCTCTTCCGGTGCGACCTGCTGGTGTTTACTGCCTCCCGGGGCGTGCCGGGACTGGACAGCGGCGTGCAGGATGTGCGTATGGCCCAGCTGGAGGCCAACCGCACCATGCTGGCCGCCTATGCAAAGCGTGCAAGGCAAGAACACTTTACAGGCCTTTTCTGCCAGGTATCTGACCCGGTTGACCATCTGGCACGGGGGGTATTTCTGGATTCCAACCGGGACGAACATGGTGTTTATGATTTTGCCGGATTGCTGCCGGAACAGGTCCAGGGATTCGGCCTGGGTGTCATGGCGGCCCGGGCTGCCTACTACGCCCGGCAGGAGCATGTGGAATTTTCTCAGGGAAGAGCCTACGGGCCCCACGGCCAGGGTCTGGTGGTAGCCAATGCACCTGCTGTGGGATACAACGATGCCGTTTCCCGGCATCTGACGGAGCTGGCCCGCACCGCCAATCTGCAGGTACGGGCGCTGGGCTTCAAGCCGTATATCGCACCGGGCCTTTCGTCGGCCACCATCTCGCTGCTGCAGCTGCTGCGGGGTGAGATGCACTATGGTGCCGTGCCGCTGGGTGGTGTCTATTTCGGGTGCCGCAGCCGGATGACCCGGCTGGGCCTGCAGTTGTTCCGGGAACCCATTACTCCGGAGCTACTGGCACGACTGGAAGAGACGTACCGGGAGCTGAAGGAGGCGGACAGACCGTGAGTGAATCGTTGTGCGTGATCCGCCTGGGGGGCGGTGAGCGGCTGGACTGGGCGCTGCAGGCGGCGCTGGCAGATCGTGAAGCGGAGTTTCTGCCTTATACTGCGTTGGAATCCGGGCTGCGGGGGCGCAGTGTGCTCTTCGCCATAGGTACCGATGCCTGGGGCGTCTGCCCGGAATTTCTTTCTTTGCTGCGGCTGCTGCGCAGCCGGCAGGACTGCCTGGAGGGCTGTACCGCCGGTATCGTGGTAGATGGTGAAAGCGAGCTCTACACCAAAGAGGCGGCCCAGGAACTGGCGCTGGCGGCCAATATGGCCGGGTGCATGTTCCCCGGCAAGCCGCTGGTGGAGGGTACCGGTTCCCTTTATAACCAGCACATCCTGGCCCGGCGTATGGGTCTTGGCTGGGAGGAGACCTACTTTACACGGATCCAGGGCCTGGTGGATCGAATCTGTGCGCACCATGCGCCCCGGTTTGCAAGACCACGGGTATTGATGATCCATGCCTCCGACAAGCGTCTTTCCAATACCGTCTGGCTGGGCCGGGAACTGCTTTCCCGGCTGCCCGGGGAATTCGAGACCCGGGAGATCTCTCTGCAGAACGGCACCATTGAGGACTGCCGGGGTTGTTCCTATGCCGCGTGTCTCCACTTTGCACAGAGCAACACCTGCTTTTACGGCGGTGCTATCCCTCGGGAGGTGCTGCCCGCCATTCGGGAAAGCGATGCGCTGCTGTTTCTCTGTCCCAACTACAACGATGCCGTCAGTGCCAATCTGATGGCGCTTTTCAATCGGATGACCAACCTGCTGGTGCAGCAAGAGCTGCTGGACAAATACCTTTTCGGCGTAGTGGTTTCCGGTTATTCCGGCAGTGATCTGGTGGCCCGGCAGCTGCTGGGCACCTTGTGCTTCAACAAGACCGTCATGCTGCCGCCCCGGTTCTGCATGATGGAAACGGCCCACGATCCCGGCAGCGCACAGCAGCTGCCGGGCATCGGTGAGCGGTTGGATGCCTTTGCCGGGCATATGGTGCAGGTGCTGCGGGCATAAAAGCTATTTGCCCAGAATGGTCTCGGCAAAGCCGGTGGCAAACAGCCGGGCACCCAAGATGGCTTCATCCAGAGAGTTGCCGGCAGCACCAACCTCCACCAACAGCGAACCCGGCGTGAGATGCTGGTTATATCGATACCCCCGGGCCGCAATGGGCCGCATCAAGGTAGGGGACTGGGCTTCCAACGTCTGCTGTACGTCGATGGCCAGCTTGGTGTTCTCCTGCCAGGCGTCATGGGCAACACCCAGGACGATGCTGCACTGGGCTGCCCGGGGGTCTTCCTGCGTCACCAGTTTGTACTGATTGCCGTCGGCATCAGCAATGGCGTCCCGGTGAACGTCCAGCACATACATGATGGTGGGATACTTTTCCAGGTAGCTTTCGATGGATGCAAGGCTGTTGGCATAGGCGTCATTGTAGCTGACGGCGTCATGGAGCGTCCGGTCATGGAGTACGGAAATGCCATAGGAGGACAACACCGCTGCCATCTCGTCACCCACCCGCACCATGTTGCAGTTGGTATCTTTGGTGCGGTAGGTGCCGCTGGCTTCATACTCCTCACCCGGAGGCATGGTGTAGGCTTCACTGCCATGGCTGTGGACGATGAGCACCTGCGGACCATCCTGAGAGAATTGGGCGGCATATTCCCCGGTGCCCAGGACAGCGGGATCCATAGTCCGGGAAGACGAGTTTTTGATGTATACCCCATTCACTACGGTATAGCCCTTGGTGGAGGTGGGGTTCACCGTCTGGGAGGGTACACCGTTATCCGCAAAGGTGAGATCACCCGTGGATACGGAAACAACCGGGGGAAGCTGCGTCTCTTCTGACGGGTCGGTCTGCTGATCCGTGGAATCAGTATCTGACGGCTCCTCCTGGGCATCAGAAGTTTCTTCTATCAGCGTCACCACGCTGCCGCGGCTGGTAAACAGCAGGGGGGACTGGCCCAGAGCCAGCACATTGACGGCGGAGAGAAAATCCGAGCCAAAGAAGTCTCCCAGTTCCCACCGCAGCAATTTGCCTGTCAGATCTGCATTGTCCTTGACGGCATTCAGGGCTGCACTGGCTGTCTGGGTACCGGTGGTGACGACGGCCACCCAAATGGTCACGGCGGCCGAGCACAGCGCCAGAATACGGCGCAGCAGCTGTTTGTTCATGGATGGGCTCCTTTCCAGATGATAGACAAGCCTATGCTTCCGGCTGGGTGACTATGCTTTCCCCTTGCAAAATAAGAAAAAACGTGGTAATATATATGCGAAATCAGCATAACTTATGATATGCAGGAACGCACATATAACTCTGCTGGATATGGCGCAGAGGTTTCTACGCAGCCGCCAAAGGCTGGGCTATGGGTGTTCTGCCGTCTTGTTGGGCGGCAGAGCACCCATTTCTTTTGAAAGGAGCGCACCGATGAAGGAAGTTTGGAAAGGCAATATTGTCCATGCACCGCGCCTGAAGGAGCTGGAAGTGCTGGAGGGCGGCTATCTGGTCCTGGAGGACGGGATCATCTGCGGTGTCTATCAGAATCTTCCGGAGGAATACCGGGACCTGCCCTGTCGTGACCATGGAAACCGGCTGATCCTGCAGTCCTTTGCGGACATGCACCTCCATGCACCCCAGTATCCCATGCTGGGCATGGGCATGGATCTGCCGCTGCTGGATTGGCTGCAGACGTATACCTTTGTTACAGAGGCACGGTTTGCCGATACGGAATACGCCAGAAATGTCTACAGCGCCCTGGCCCGGGAGCTTATTGACAACGGCACCACACGGGTATGCATGTTCTCCTCGCTGCATACCGACGCCACTTGGGTGCTGATGGAGGAACTGGAAAAGGCCGGTGTCACCGGTTATGTGGGAAAAGTGAACATGGACCGCAACGGCCTGCCCGGGGTGCTGCAGGAGACGGCAGAGGAATCGGTGTCCGAGACCCTGCGTTGGCTGGAGGGCTGCCATTTCCAGCACATCAAGCCCATTTTGACGCCCCGGTTCACGCCCTCCTGCAGCGATGCACTGATGGCTGCCCTTGGGGATCTGGCTCGGGAGCGGGGGCTGTACGTGCAGTCCCATCTATCGGAGAACACCGGGGAGATCCAACTGGTGGGGCAGCTGCATCCCGATTGCCGGGAGTACTGGGAGACATATGAAAAATACGGGTTATGGAAGGATCATACCCTGATGGCACACTGCGTCCACAGCAGTCCCCGGGAGCGGCAGGCCATGAAGGATGCCGGCGTGGTGGCGGTGCACTGTGCCGATTCCAATGTGAACATCTGCTCCGGCATTTGCCAGGTGCGTCAGCTGCTGGACGAAGGCGTTTGGGTGGTTCTGGGTTCTGACATCGCCGGAGGGGCACAGCTGCCCATGAATCAGGTGATTACAGCTTCCATCCGGGCATCCAAGACACGCCGGATCATGGATGGATCGGACTTCCTCACCGTGGCGGAGGGCTACTATCTGGGTACCACGGCAGGACACCGGTATTTTGGCGCCGGAGCGGGCTTTGCACCGGGAGATGCGCTTCATGCTCTGGTGGTGGATGACAGCGACATGCCCCAGGCGGCAGCAGAGCTGAATCCTGTGCAGCGCCTGGAGCGGCTGCTGTACCGTATGCAGCCCCACCATATCCGGGAAGTCTGGTCCCAGGGCCGGTGCGTGCACAGCAGGGACGAGTGAGGTATTTCTTCGCTGAAAATTCACGATTTGTTTCTTGCTTTTCCTGGAAGAACCGCTATAATAAAGCCATATATACCAAAGGAGGAAGACCGATGGAAGAGATGAACTATACGGTGGAAACCATGGAAGACGAGGAAAACGTCGGGACCTGTGCGGTCAAGGAATGGCTCAACAGCACGCTGTATGAAGCCGGTCAGCTGCTGCGGACACACAAAAAGGTCATCTTGACCATTGCGGCTGTTGCAGCGGCAGTAGCTGCGGCTGTTGCGGCGGTATGCGTTCTGCTGCGGCGGAAATAAGAAAAGCGAAAAACAGGGAGGTCCAAACCTCCCTGTTTTTATTTGTCACAATTTGTAATTGTCCCTGTGTTGATAGGGGCGGCTGTTTCTCTATAATGGGAAGGGATGAATCAACACAAGGGAAGGACTGGAATCATGAACAGGAAAAAGTGGTGGATCGCGGCAGCGGCAGTGGCAACGGTAGTGCTGTGGGGAGTGCTGATTCTATGCCTGCCTACAAGTCCGCTGTCCCTCTGGCCGCAGCTGCAGCTGCGGCTCAACGGACAGGCGGCAGAGGAAGTAGCGGCGTTCCACCCCTATCAGGACCCGGGAGCCACAGCCCGCCTGGGCAGAGAAGATCTGACGGCGAAGATCACAGTGACCGGCAATGTGGATGTGACCAAGCCCGGTGTATATACCCTGCAGTATCAGGTACAGACCGGAGAAGAAGATTGCCGCATCACCCGCACGGTGACTGTGGTGGACCGGGATGCCCCGGAACTGAAGCTGAAAGGCCAGCGGGAGATGGCGGCATCTCTGCCGTCGCTGTTTCAGGACCCGGGGGTATCTGCTGAGGACCGCTGCGATGGCGATCTGACTGCCCGGATCCGAATCCACCGAAGAGTGGAAGGGGACCGAATGATCGTGACCTATCGGGTGAAGGATACTGCCGGAAATGAAGCTACCGACCAGCGCACGGTACTCATCCGGGACACGGTGGCTCCGGAGATCACTTTGAAAGACAGCGGCATCATCTATCTCCCTATGGGGAGTACTTACCAGGAGCCAGGATTTACAGCCACCGATGACGCAGATGGCGATCTCTCCGCCGCAGTGCGGATATCGGGCAAGGTGGACAGCAGCAGAGCGGGCACGTATACTCTGACCTATCAGGTCAGCGATAAGGCCGGAAACACCGGAACCGCTACCCGGACAGTAAAAGTTTTTAATGCTTCCGCCAATCCTGCCAACCGGGTCTATCTC
Source organism: uncultured Oscillospiraceae bacterium (assembly GCA_944385395.1). Lineage (GTDB taxonomy): Bacteria > Bacillota > Clostridia > Oscillospirales > Oscillospiraceae > Vescimonas. The sequence goes on from CALWXA010000026.1 coordinate 11,052, forward strand.
ACCTTTGATGACGGCCCCAGCAGTGGTGTGACGCCGCAGGTGCTGGACATCCTGGCGGCCAATGATGTGAAAGCCACCTTCTTTATCCTCAATTACAGTGATGACAAAAAGCCTCTGATCCAACGCATGATCGATGAGGGTCATACAGTGGGGATCCATGGCTATTCCCACGACTATGCTACCATTTACGCCAACGATGAGGCCTTCATGCAGAACGTGTACCGTTTGCAGCAGCGGCTGCTGGAGGATTTCGGCTACCATGCCACCATCGTTCGTTTCCCGGGCGGCAGCTCCAATACCGTCAGTGCAGCTTATAATCAAGGGATCATGACCCGCCTGGCCCGACGTCTGGAGCAGGAAGGGTTTACATATTTCGACTGGAACGTATCCAGCGGCGACGCATCTGCCGCTCAGGTAGACAGCCACCGGATTTATGCCAATGTTACAGAAAGCCTGCGGCCGGGCCGCAGCAATGTGGTGCTGATGCATGATGCCAATGCCAAGCAGACTACGGCAGATGCCTTGCAGGACATCATCTGGTACGCCAAGGGCAATGGCTATACGCTGCTGCCCATTACACCGGACACGGAGCCTGTGCATCACGGGATTGCCAACTGAACAGAGGTTCATAAAACGTTTACACCCCTGCGCTTGTGGGATGGTGCCAAAACTGGTATAATAGTCCCATTAAAGGCTGTAGGAAAGGAACTATTCTCATGCGTGTGATCGACCTGGAAAACATCAATTATGCCATGCGCAGCGAAACGCAGTTCGTGCTGCGCTGTGAAGAAGTATTTCACGATAAGATCAGCGCCGCTGCTGCGGCGATCCTGGCCAATCGGGATACAAAGCCCTTTGTGGCACTGACCGGCCCCTCCGGCAGCGGCAAGACCACCACGGCCATGCGCCTGCAGGAATATCTGGAAAATTTAGGTGTGCGGATATGCCTTCTGAGCATGGACAACTTTTTCCTGCCCCTGGACCAGCGGCCGCCGGAGGCTACGGACTGGGAATCCCCGTACTGTGTCAATGTGGATCTGCTGGTATCCACCATCAGCCAGCTGACGGAGGAGCGGGAGGTACAGGTGCCCTGGTATGATTTCAAGACCGGAAATACCGGCGGATACCGCACCATGCAGGGCCATAAGGATGCATTGATCATCGCCGAAGGCATTCATATGCTTAACCCGCTGATTTTCGATAAGATCCGGGATGCCGCCAATGGTGTATACGTAGCGCCCCGGACCCGCATCATCACCAACGATGACAAGATCGTCCGGCCTGAGCAGCTGCGGGTGGCCCGCCGCATGATCCGGGACTATCATACCCGTGGCCACAGCCTGCGGGATACGGTGGTACGGGCAGAAAGTGTGGATCGCGGCGAAGTGAACTATATCCTGCCGCACAAGAAAAATGCAGAAATTCATATCGACACCTTCCACGACTACGAGCCCTGCATTCTGGCCAAGTATCTCTATGCCCTTCCGGCTTTCCAGCAGGAAATGGATGCAGAGTTCCTGGAGCAGCATGGCCTGACGGATCTCATGAAAGTCATGGCCGGTGTTCCGCCTCTGCAGACACCCTATGTGCCCCGTAACTCCCTGATCCGGGAGTTTGTGGGTGGCAGCTGCTACTTCTATTGACGAACGTCCCGCCGTTTGACAAAGACGGTGGGGGGGAGTATAATTGAAGGGAATAGGGGGAATGGATATGAAGATCATTACCATCAGCCGTGAGTTCGGCAGCGGAGGCCGTGAATTGGGTAAGCGCCTGGCCAATGAATTGGGCGTACCTTGCTATGACCATGAGATCATCGAGATGATCGCCAAGGAAAACGGCTTTGATGAGCGTTATGTGGCCAATGTTTCTGAAAAAAGCATTGAGGCTGCCTATCCTCTCACCATCGGGCACCGCTTTTCCATGCCTACGCTGCAGCTGGTTGACCAGTCCATCCGTGTGGCTGCCGCGCAGCGCCAGATCATTGAGAACTTTGCCAAAAAGGGTGATTGTGTCATCGTTGGCCGCAGCGCCGATGTGATCCTGGCAGAGATGAATCCGCTGAATATCTTCGTTTATGCGGATCTTCCCTCCAAGGTGCAGCGCTGCATCGAGCGTGCTCCGGAAGGTGAGGACCTCAGCCGCAACGAAATGGAGCGCATGATCCGTCAGATCGATAAACAGCGTTCTCAGCACCACCAGATGTACAGTGACACCAAGTGGGGCAATAAGGAAGGCTATCATCTGTGTGTCAACACCTCCGGGAAGGAGATCAAGGAACTGATTCCCGCTTTGGCACACTTTGCCCGTGCCTGGTTCGGCGATAAATAAGCAAAAAAAAGAGCGTGCCAGATGTGAACTGCACCCCATTTGTTAGACAGTATGATATACTGGATAACAAGTGGGGTGCTTTATTATGCCAAAAGGAATACCAAACAAACGATATACACCAGAATTTAAGAGACTAGTGATTGAAACAAT
>CALWXA010000027.1 GCA_944385395.1 uncultured Oscillospiraceae bacterium
TCCCTCAATATCAGGAAAGCGTGGACGGCCTGCTGATCCCACAATTTTTCCAAGTGATCCCGCAGTCCCTGTTTACCGATGGGGATAAGGTGCTGTTGAGCAAGGAAATGCTTGCAGACGGCTTCACATGGTGTTCCAGAATGAGGAAAATCTGCCGCATGGAACGGTGAGCATGGGGCAGTTTTTGGAGACAGTCGAAGCCCTATAACAAGTGAATAACCACATCTCATGTTTTCTGATGGGGCAGCAGAGAAATCTGCTGCCTTTTCTTATGGTGACTACCTTGTGGGGACTCGTCCCGCAGGGCTTGTCATAAATAAACGCGCAGGGAGGCGATACATGTGTTTCGATTTGAATGAAGGCGTTCAGGAGGATTTCCGCCCGAATCCCGCCAATAGCGATGACAAGTAAGCACGGAACCGTTTGACCGTATGAAAAAGATGAGCACGACCCGTTTGTATAGGCCGTGCTCATTTTGTGCTTTACCAACGTAGTAGTGCTCTTTCTCCATCTGCAAATTCGCCGATTCCTCTACGCCATCTTTACGCCATTTCCGCGTGGGGCTGCATAGAGAAATATGAAGTTATAATTTGGTTGGTTTTGCGTAAAATCGCGCTGTATCAGGCTTTGGCGGTGTTTATGGAGAGGTATGGAGATATGAAATCCGGCGTTTGAACGCCGATTCCTAATTTCATAGATCTCTACATCTCCTTAAAAATTGCTGTATTGCAAGGATTTTCCGTTATGGTGTTTCGGCTGCTGCGCTATTTACGCATTGGTTTGTACGAATTATATCAATAAACCCCACTATGCGCAAATGGTTTAACTGTTTGATCCAAAGAACCTGTTGTCACAGGAACATACCGCTCTTAATACTTTCGGAAAGTATGGACGCTAAATTCCCAACAACATTCCAATCCAGAAGTCAAACCATTCATCAACGGCAGTGTCGGTGGCTAAAATACGTCCTCATGCCGGTCTGCGTATTTTGCTTCTTCCATCCAATTTCGCGTTCCAGAAACCGTCCGGAAGTGTTTTTCGTGTCGTTTGCTGGTATTGTCAACAAATCGTGCGCGATATAATCCGCCCTTTCTCTGGTAAATATCCTTACCGCAGGCTTTTTCCTTGAGATTTTTCCGTGGGCGTACTCCTTTTCCCATGATAAGAAGTGCACACTACTACACAATACAGTATAGCGCATGGTACTCTTTTTCACAAGGCTTCTTTCGTAACTTTTCCGATTCTTTGTGCCGACAAAGAGTACAAATGAGCAGTTGAGCGAGCGAAGCATATGATCCGTTTTATTGATTCCGATATTATGATATCCGGCAGATTCTTTTGCTGTAAAAGTCATTATTAAGTGGATCGGCACTTTGTCGATAGGATGACTATTTGGTCGTCCCTTTCCTTGAGGATGCATGTCGTCCATTTACATGATTCAGTAATTCAGCCGCCTTTTTCACATTTTCAGTAACATTACCCCTGCGGAAATTCTCGCTGTCAAACAGGATGGGAACGTATACTTCCAAAATCCTGCGCGGATACACCTTTTCCAGATCAGCTGCCTTTTGCATAGCTGACAGGGAGAGGATTTGTAGTGACAACCATGGGCTTGGCGCTCAGTAGCCGCTTGTTGAGAATATCGCCATCCCCACGAAGGGGACGGGCACCATATGGTTCCGGTGAACGTGAGCGTTTTTTCCCAACCGCGAGTGTAACGGCAGGATGTGAGTGTTAGGCGATTTTTCATTTAATATAAAAAAGAAAATTTGCTTACATTTTACATGACTATGGGAGATGAGTTTACATTCCGATAATATACTGTGCTTGTGTGAGTGAGAAAGCACAATATCATTGGGAGGAGTTAAACCATGAGTACCATGCAAAAGCAGACTGCCACACAGTCTCAAAAACTGATGATCTTTGTCCTATCCATGTCCCTGTACGGTCTGGCCACCCTGTTCACCGAACTGATCCCCTCTTTTCAGGTGGGAATCGTAGAATTCTCCGTGGAGTTTTTCCTGTTCATCCCACTGACCCTGGCCATGCTGTTCGACCCCTTGTCTGCCGCTTTGGGCGCCGCTACCGGTGAGCTGGTGTTCAGCGAGATCATGTTGGGCCAATTCGGCGGCCTGGGCGAGCTGGAGAAGTTCCTCACCGTCACCATCGGCGTGTACATCGCCGGCCGGATGGTGAAGAACCCGAAAAATCGCGCCATGGTGGGCGTAGCTGCCATCACCGGCACTGCCGCCCAGCTCCTGATGGGCACTGTGGTGGATATCCTAAAGGTTCAGCTGGCAGTGGAGGACTTTGAGGCCGTGGCTGGTCTTCCCGAAAGTGTGTTTGCCACTGAGGGCTTCGCTTTCCTCAACGACCTGCTCTTCTCTGGAATCCTGTTCTGCCTGCTGCCCACCCTGTACCTGGTTCCCAAGCTGTACGGTAAAATTGAGCCTCTGCTGGGCATGGCGCCCCGCACCCCGGACAGCGCCGTCAGCGGCATTAGCCTCAAGGCCCTGATCGTGTGTGCCGTAGGCTTTGTGGCCGCCATTGCAGCTGAACTGGCCGCCACCGCCGGCATGTCTCTCGTCGACTGGGAGGCCGAGTGGGCTGAGAGCGGCACCGCCCTGGCTGTGGGGATGATTGTGGCTGCTGTCATCGCCATCGTAGCCCTTCTGATCGTGAAAAGAAATGCCGGTAAGAAAGCTGCGGTGAACTGACATGAATGCGGTTGAGATCGACGGCCTGACCTACACCTATCCAGGCGCCGCTCAACCTACCTTGCGGAATATTTCCCTTCAAATCGAGCAAGGGGACTTTCTGGCGGTCGTTGGAAACAACGGATGCGGAAAGTCCACTTTGTGCAAGGTCCTCAACGGCCTGATTCCCCACTTCATTACGGGGGAGATGGAGGGGAAAGCAGTGGTAGGCGGTCTGGATACCCGGAAGAGCGAAGTGGCTGTCCTGGCCCGGAAGGTGGGCTATGTCTACCAGGACTTTGAAAACCAGATTGTCCGGCCCACGGTGCTGGATGACGCCTCCTATTCCTGCCTGAACTATGCCTTTCCCGACTACCTGGACCGGGGCCGTGACGCCCTGGAGCTGTGCGGGCTGAAGGGGCGGGAAGAGGATTACGTTTGGCAGCTGTCCGGCGGCCAGACCCACCTGCTGGCTCTGGCAGGAGCAGTGTCCCTTCAGCCGGACATCCTCATCTTGGATGAGCCCATCGCCCAGCTGGATCCCATGCATGCCGACCGCATCTACGAGGTGCTTCGGAACCTGAATGAGAACCATGGAAAGACCATTGTCGTCATCGAGCACCACACCGAATATATCGCCGACTACTGCAAGCATGTACTGCTCATGAAAGATGGGCGGGTGCGCTGGATGCTGCCCACCGATGAAGCCCTCCAGCGGGTGGGGGAGCTGGAGGAGTGCAACATCTTCCCGCCTCAGGTGACCCAGGCAGCCTACGCCCTGCGGGAGCGTGGAGCACTGCCTGTAGACATTCCCCTGCCGACCACAGTGGAGGGGGGAAGGGCCGCCTTTGCAAACCTGGCCTATGTGCCCCCGGCGTCTCAATACACGGATCCGGCACCAGGGGAAACCACCGTCTCCTTCCGGGATGTTTCCCTGGCCTATCGATCGGTGAAAGGCGAACCCAGGACAGTGTTCGAGGGGCTGGATCTGGATATCCACAAAGGGGAGCGGATAGCTCTCATCGGCTCTAATGGGGCGGGAAAGTCCACCCTGATGAAGCTGATGGTGGGACTTCTGAAGCCGAATGCCGGCACCGTGTCCCTCTTGGGGGAGGCCATCGGAGAAAAGAGGGCGGAGGATCTGTCCCGGCAAATCTCCCTGGTCTATCAGAACCCGGAGGAGATGTTCATCAAGGACTCTATCCGCGGGGATATTGCCTATGCCATGGAGGTTCGGGGAATCCCGGACTGGCAGATGCGTACGGATGCACTGTTGTCCCGATTCCGGCTCACCGAGCTTCAGAACCGGGATGGACGCCTGTTGTCCGGCGGGCAGATGCGCCGGGCCAGCCTGGCCATCGGGATTGCCCTGGATCCGGAGGTGCTGCTTTTGGACGAGCCCACCGCCAACCTGGACATTGCTACCCGCCGGGAGATCATGGCGGTACTGACGGATATGAAGGATATCGTTCAAACTGTCGTCATCGCCACCCACGACATGCAGCTGGTGTGTCAGTGGGCGGATCGGATCGTGGTGCTACAGGACGGCAAGGTGGTAGCGGACGGTCCCAGGGACCAGGTGTTCTCTGACCGGAAGACCACGCAGCAGGTGGGCATCCGCCCCCCGGAGATCTTCACCATGGCCCGGGCTTTGGACGAGAGAGCCCTGTGCTACACCATTGAGGAATTTCTGGACCGATTTCAGGAGGGATAAGGATGAATAGACTGTCAAAAAAGCTGTCGGAGAACATTCTGGACAAATTCTCTATGGATTTTCTTCGCAATCAGGTATTGAAAAACGCCTATGGTAACGACGACACTATCATTGCCGGCCTGGATCCCCGGATCCTGCTGGCCTGGTACCTGTTCTTCGGTCTGGTGCCCTGGTTCGTGAACGACATCCCCTTCCTGATGGGGTGCTTCCTGCTGGTGATGGTCACCACTCTTCTGGCGCGGGTGGCAGGGCTGGTGCTGTTCCTTTTCGCCCTGGGGGTGTTCACACAGACGGGGTATCTGTTCCTGGCGACTCTGCTCTTCGGAGGGGACGCATCCGCCGTCGCCCCCCTGCTGATCCTTACCCTGAAAGTGGCTACCATCTCTCTGGCATCGGTGACGGTGTTCTCCGGCCTGGATCCGGATAAGCTGTCCAATGGCCTGATGTGGTACGGCTGCCCGGAGCGGCTGAGCTTCTCCATCTCCTATGCCTACCGAATGCTGCCCATGCTTATGGAGGAGTTCCAAAATGTCCTGCTTTCCTATCGTCTGCGGGGCAACCCTCCCGCCCATAAGACCTTGGGAGGCAAGATCAAGTACCTGATCTACCAAGTGAAGATCATCATGCAGTCCTTTTACCCCTTGATGCTCAACACCGCCAAGCGCTCCCGCACAACGGTGGAGGCGCTGGAGCTGCGGGGTTATCGGTATGCGGCGGTGAATCAGTCGGTGAAGAAGATCAAACTTGCCGCGCTGAAAGTGTCCTGCAACGATGGGATCTTCCTGGCAGTCTCCCTGCTGGTTGTGGCGGTATCCGTCTTAATCTCTACACTCCTGTAAGAAAGAAGGTTTTTCTCTTGCGCCTGGATTTTCACACTCATGGGAAGCTGGCCAAAAAACTTCCCTTCTCCACCGTCTACACCGACTGGCTCTTCGGCGAGGCAAAGTCCGCCGGGCTGGATGCCCTGTGCTTGACGGAGCATTTCAATACGCTACAGTTTGCTGACCTGTATGGCTATCTCGCCTCGGTCAGCCGGCGGGTGGGAGATGCCCTGGAGCTGGAAAACAGCCTGCGGGTCTTCCCCGGCATGGAGACCGACGTGGCAGAGGGCGGCCATATCCTGTCCATCGGCCCTCTGGAAGCCATTCTGGAATTAAATCGGCGGCTGGAGCCCTATAAGGAAAAGGGAAAGTTTCTGCCCTTTGAGCAGCTCATGGACCTGTTCGACCAGTACCCAGTGATGGTGGGCTGCGGGCACCCCTTTCGGGCTCCGGGCCATGTGCCGGAGATGCCGCAAGAGCAGCTGCGCCGTCTGAAATTCTTGGATCTCAATGGCAAAGACCTGGCCCTGGATCAGGAGCGGACGGAACGGCTGACCTACGACCTTGGGGAAAAACTGGGCATGCCTGTGGTGTCTGGAAGCGACACCCATCAGGCGGTGCAGTACGGATGTGTCTTCACCATATTTCAACGGGACTGCGTTACCCTGGCCGAGCTGCGGGAGGAAATGGAAGCGGGCCGCTACGAGATACATCTCTCCGGTAACGCGGCTTTCCAGGTGCGCACCGCCTGTCTGCTGAAGCGCTCTTTGAAGCAGATTCACGCCCTGGGGGGCGACTATGTAGCCGTTCTGACTCAAGAGGATGCTGAATGAGCCGTCAGAACGATGCTCTGATAGAGCAGGCTGTTAAGGTGGTGCGGAAGGCGGGTGCTCTGCTCACAGACCAGAGTGCCATTCGGAATATTTGGGCCAAAAGTGAGACGGATTTTGTCACCAATGTGGATGTAACTGTGCAGGAGACACTAAAGGCACAGCTGGCTTCGCTGGCCCCGGAAATTCAGTTTATGGGGGAAGAACAGGACAACAGCCGATTGGACTGGAACCGACCCTGCTGGCTTCTGGATCCGGTGGACGGCACCACTAACCTGATCCATAGCTTCCAGCACAGTGCTATTTCGTTGGCCCTGGCGGAGGGTGGACAAATCGTTTTCGGTATGGTATATAATCCCTATAGCGGCGAATGCTTCACCGCCCGGCGGGGGCAGGGTGCCTTCTGCAATGGCAGCCCCATTCGTGTAAGCGGTGCGGATCGGCTGGAGGACAGCCTGCTCTGTGCCGGGACAGTCCCAGGCCGTCGGGAGTTGGCGGACAAGGCGTTTTGCCAGATGCGTAATCTGTACAATGTCTGCCAGGACATCCGGCGGACGGGCTGCGCCAGTTTGGATCTGTGCTGGGTGGCCTGCGGCCGCCTGGACGGCTATGTGGAGCTCTTTCTCCAGCCTTGGGACTACGCCGCCGGACTTCTGATTGTGAATGAGGCCGGCGGAAGGATCACCGCTCCGGACGGTAGCCCTCTTTCCCTCTGTCAAGGCGGCCCCCTGTTGGCCTCGAACGGAAAGCTGCATGCCGCTTTGCAATCTCTCTTGAAATGAGGACCCATATGGATCTGCGATTTCCTACTCGGCCTGGGGAGTTGACCCGGGCGGAGCAGAAGATTCTGGACTACATTAACACCAATACTGACGCTTTCCTGTTTTCCTCCATCGGACAGCTGGCCCGGCGTCTGGAACTGTCAGACGCCACGGTCTCCCGGTTTGCCCGCCATGTGGGCTGCCGGGACTTCAAGGCGCTGAAATCACTGGTGCTGGAACAGTCACCCGGTCCTGCCGTCAAAATGGCAGGGACCCTCAGTCAGGAAGATCACTTTTCGCCTCAGAGCTGGCTGGAGCGGCAGCAGCAATATCTGCAAAAGACGCAGGAACATCTGGATTTGGCAGAGTTTGAGCGGGCAGTGGAGTTTATCTGCACCGCACGTCATGTGCTGATCCATGGGAAGAACGCCTCGGCCTCTTTGGCTTGCTTGCTTCACTTCCGTCTGCGGCGGCTGGGGATTCTGGCGTCCCTGCTGCCCTCCGGGGGATCAGAGCTGTTGGAAGGGCTGATCCAAGCCGGACCGGAGGATCTGGTGGTGCTGTTCAGCTTCTCCAAGCTCTCTCGGGAGGGCCATATTCTGCTGGAGCACAGCCGCGTTGCGGGCTACCGGACTCTGGCTTTTGTTGGCCGTACCTGTCTTCCGGCAGAGGAGCAGGCGGACATCGGCCTGTTTGCCTATCGGGGCACGGAAAAGGAGTACCATTCCATGGCGGCGCCTGCCGCTCTGCTGGATGCCCTGGCCGTTGCGGTAGCCGAACATCTGGGACAGCAGGGAGTTGACAGCCTCCAGGCGCTGCATCAGTTGAAAAAAGCCTATTTCTCAAATGGGTGAGCCAAAAATCGATCGTCCTCCATGAATGGCTACGCATGGAGGACGATTTCGCTTGGATATGTGGTATTACCAAGAAAATTTCCTGCGAGATAGGCCGGCTGTAAGGGTGTGGCAAAGGAATTAGAACCATTTCAGAGGCAGGCTATTGCGGATTTCAACCGCTGTTTACAGATGTTGAACGAAAGCGGGATCATGAATCCACCTTATCCTCTTTTTCTTCCCCGACTTCTCCTCGTCCACAAAAAATGTGGTGTGGGGGTTGGGGTAT
>CALWXA010000028.1 GCA_944385395.1 uncultured Oscillospiraceae bacterium
GATGACGCCGATCTTGGAGGACACCTTGGAGCCGCCCAGGATGGCCACCAGAGGCCGCTTGGGATCCGCCAGAGCGCCGCCGATGAAATCAAGTTCCTTCTGGATCAGGAAGCCGGAAACGGCAGGCAGGTAATCGGCCACACCGGCGGTAGAGGCGTGGGCACGGTGAACGGCGCCGAAAGCGTCGGACACATACAGCTCCGCCATATCCGCCAGGGCCTTGGCCAGCTGGGGATCGTTCTTGGTCTCACCGGGCTCGAAGCGGGTGTTCTCCAGCAGCATGATCTGGCCGCTCTGCAGAGCGGCAGCCTTGGCCTTGGCATCGGGACCCACCACATCATTGGCCATGATGACCTCCTTGCCCAGGAGCTCGCTGAGGCGCTGGGCCACGGGCTTCAGGGACAGCTCCGGCTTCACCTCGCCCTTGGGCTTGCCCATGTGGGAGCAGGCGATGACGGCGGCGCCGTGGCCCAGCAGATACTCGATGGTGGGCAGGGCGGCACGGATGCGCTTGTCATCGGTGATGACGCCGCTGCCGTCCTTGGCCATGGGTACGTTGAAATCGCAGCGCAGCAGCACTTTCTTGCCTGCCACGTCCACGTCCTGAACGGTCTTCTTGCGATAGTTCATAACAACACTCTCCTTTGATGAGATTTATTGTTTTTTTCAGTTAAATATTTTTATTAAACCGAGGTTATCGATTTTAACCCGAACTTACTTATCTTCTTCGTCTGTTTTTATCTTCTTTTTCTTCTTTGTCTTCTTTATCTCTGTCTCTGTGGTTCATCGGGCCCCAATAATTCACATACTCGTCCTGCTCTTTGATTTCTTTCCGCATTTTTTCCAAACTGTCTTTTGATTCAATCTGCGAAAGACCATCCCAGAAACCCAATTGCAAGACAAAACCAATAAAGACACCGGCACAAACACTCACAACGAATCCGTAAAAATCTTCCATTTGAAACCCAACAATAATAAACGGCAACAGAGTAATAAAGAATACCATGCTTGTATCTCCTTCCGATTCTCTGTTATAACACAGCCGCATCGCCGCCGGCACAAGCCCCCATCTCCCCTTGGCCGGAAAGGCCGGGGAAATCATTCTGCCGCAGGGCCTCATAGGTGAGAATGGCCACGGAATTGCTGAGGTTCAGGCTCCGGGCCTGGGTACGCATGGGCAGGCGGATGCACCGTGCGGCATGGGCCAGCCGGAACCACTCCGGCAGTCCTGCCGTCTCTTTACCGAAAAAGAGCCAGCAGTCAGGGCTGAACCGGGCCTGAGAATAGGGCCGGGGCGCCTTGGCGGTGGCCAGCCACAGATCCTCCGCCGCCTCCGGATGCTGCTGGAAGAGGCTCTCCAGGTTCTCATAGTCCCGGACCTCCACCAGGTTCCAGTAATCCAGTCCTGCGCGGCGCACGGCCTTCTCAGAAATATCAAAGCCCAGGGGCCGGACGAGATGCAGGCGGCTGCCGGTAGCGGCACAGGTACGGGCGATGTTGCCGCAGTTCTGAGGGATCTCCGGCTCCACCAATACGATGTTGAGCATATCCGCCGTTCCTCCTCATCTGTGGCCGCTTTCCGCGGAAAAACAATGGAATGTTCCATTCTGCCGCCTGTTTTTTGTCTTTTTGGCTGATCTGCGCCGCATGACTTGCCTATTGTAATGCAAAGCCGCCGGAAATTCAACTATAAATTTGTAAACTTCTTTACTTTTTCTAAAAAAAGAAAAGAATGCGCACCGATCGCAGAAAAAATGCAACGGATCCGCAGCACTTTGCCCGCCGGGACCCCTGCCGGAAAAGGGACAAAAAAATTATTGCCCGGAAAATATCTGAAAATACTGGATTTTCCCACAGACCCTGCTATAATGAAACCATCAACAGGAAAGGGGATTTGTTTTCCCATGAATTTTACCACTGTTTTACTGGATCTGAAGGGCACCTCCGCCCCCTCCGATAAACCGCTGCTGCTGCATGACGTGCTGTTTTGTCCCGTACTGACCTGGCTGTGCCAGGAACTGTCCGTCATCGGTGCCCAGCGGTTTTTTGTTGTCTGCCATCCCCAGTGGCAGCAGGAGGTCAAGGATGTTACCGCCAATTTTGCCGACGTGCGTCTTTTTGACGATGCCGATGCCGCTCTTTCCGGCTTGGATGAGAATGTGCTGGTGATCCCCTCCGCCGTGCTGCCGGTGAACGCCTTTTCCGGCAGCCCCGTATACACCGCTTCTGCCGATGACCTGCGGTGCAGCCTGGCCGCCGGCAACCCCCTGACCCAGCGTCCGGAGGACGGCGAGCAGGGTCTGGAGCTGCTGCCCATCCGCACCGTGGCCGAACTGCAGCGGGCCATGCCCGTATGCCGTGACGCTCTGGCCCAGCGGCTGGCGGAGCACGGCGTCACCATCATGGACCCCACCAATACGTACATCGACCCCCGCTGCGTCATCGCCCGGGACGTCACCATCCTCCCCGGCACCATTCTCCGGGGCAGCACCCTCATCGGCCGGGGCTGTGAGATCGGTCCCAACACCATGATCCGGGACTGCGTCATCGGGGAATACACCACCGTCAACGCCTCCCAGCTCAACGAGAGCCGGGTGGGCAAGCATACCACCGTGGGCCCCTTCGCCTACCTGCGTCCCAAGTGCGCCATCGGCGATAACTGCCGGGTAGGTGATTTCGTGGAGGTGAAGAACTCCGTCATCGGCGACGGCACCAAGATCTCCCACCTGACCTACGTTGGCGACAGCGACGTGGGCAAGCAGGTGAACTTCGGCTGCGGCACCGTCACCACCAACTATGACGGCCACCGCAAGTACCGCTGCTCCATCGGCGACCGGGTGTTCCTGGGCTGCAACACCAACCTCATCGCCCCGGTATCCCTGGGCAACGGCGCCTATACCGCCGCAGGCAGCACCATCACCGACGACGTGCCGCCGGATGCTCTGGCCATCGCACGGGAAAAGCAGACCAACAAGGACGGCTGGGCCGCACGGTTCCGTGCCAGTTGGGAAAAGAAGTGAGCTACGGCTCCCCCTTCCGGGAGCTGCTCAGATATATCATTACCAGGAGAGAAATTTTTTCCGAATCAGAGAGAAAGCGAGTGTGTAAAAAAAATGATTTCTCATGGCAAGGACATCAAGATCTTCACCGGTACCTCCAATCCGGCTCTGGCAGCGGAGATCTGCAAGATCATCGGCACCAAGCTGGGCGAATCGGAGGTAAAGACCTTCGCCGACGGTGAGGCTTCTGTCTCGCTGTATGAAACCGTCCGTGGCAGCGACGTGTTTCTCATCAACTCCACCTGCAAGCCTGTCAATGACAGCCTCATGGAGCTGCTGATTATGATCGATGCCTGCAAGCGGGCTTCCGCCGGACGCATCACCGCTGTGATCCCCTATTTCGGCTATGCCCGTCAGGATCGCAAGGCCAAGAGCCGTGATCCCATCTCCGCCAAGCTGGTGGCCAACATGCTCACCGCTGCCGGCGCCGACCGTGTGCTGACCATGGACCTCCATGCCGATCAGATCCAGGGCTTCTTTGATATCCCTGTGGACAACCTGCGGGGCAATCCCATCTTCGTGGATTATTATGCCAAGAAGTTCGGCGACCGCTGCGAGGACATGGTGGTGGTCTCTCCCGACGTGGGCTCCGTGGCCCGTGCCCGCATCTTCGCCCAGAAGCTGCACATGAACCTGGCCATCGTGGACAAGCGCCGTCAGAAGGCCAACCAGTGCGAAGTGATGAACGTCATCGGCGACGTGGCCGGCAAGGACTGCATCATCTTCGACGACATGGTGGATACCGCCGGCTCCCTGTGCAACGCCGCCAAGGCCATCGTGGAAGTGGGCGGCGCCAACAAGGTGTATGCCTGCGCCTCCCATGCTCTGCTCTCCGGTCCCGCCATCGAGCGGCTCAATGACAGCGTCATCACCGAGATCGCTTTCCTCAACACCATCCCCGTGGAGTTCGGCAAGGGCTGCTCCAAGGCCCGGTACCTGTCCGTGGCCCCCATGTTTGCCGAGGCCATCGAGCGGATCTATCAGGAAATTTCCATCGCCAAGCTGTTCAACTGACGGAAAATGTGGTATGATGAATGGGCTGCCCCTTTCGGGCGGCCCATTCGCTTTTTCCGGCGGTACGCCGCCGTTTTTTTAGGAACGTTTAAGGATGTGAAGGTAATGTTTTTTCAGCGTAAGCCCTCCGGCGGCGTCACCTGGCTGGTAGTGGGCCTGGGCAATCCCGGCTCCAAATATGAAAGCACCCGGCACAATATGGGTTTCCTGGCAGTGGATATTCTGGCCCACCGGGAGGGTTTCCGGTTCAATAAGCTGCGCTTCAAGGCCTGGACCGCCGCCGTGGACCTGGGCGGTGAGAAGGTGCTGGTGATGAAGCCCCAGACCTATATGAACCTCTCCGGTGAAGCCGTGGGCGAGGCCGCCCGGTTCTATAAGATCCCGCCGGAGCACGTACTGGTGATCTCCGATGACATCTCCCTGCCCGCCGGCAAGCTGCGCATCCGCGCCGGCGGCAGCGCCGGCGGCCATAACGGCCTGAAAAATATCATCCAGCACCTGGGCACCGACCGTTTCCCCCGGATCAAGGTGGGAGTAGGCTCTCCCCAGCAGGCGGGCTACGACGTGGTGGACTGGGTCATCGGCAAGCCTATGGGTGAGGATCAGAAGGTCCTGCTGGAAGCCCTGGAGCGGGCCGCAGACGCCGTCAGCGTGGTGATCTCCCAGGGGCCCGACAAGGCCATGAACCGTTTCAATTAACGGTATAGCCCCCACATGCGGGACATACAATACTTTATCTTTATGACCTCCTCTCCCATCGGGCTGGGGCGGCCTTTTGGCATGTTTTGAAAACACAGGAAAGGAGGTAACGGCTATGGAGAGTCTCCTGCGGCGTCTCATGGAACTGAAGGAACTGCAGTCCCTGGCGGGGATGCTGGCGCACAAGGAATCCCCGGTGCAGCTCACCGGCCTGGGCGGTGTACACCGTGCCCAGACCGCCGCCGCTATGGCCCGGCATCTGGACCGGAGGCTGCTGGTGCTCTGCAGCGATGAAAAGGAATGCCTGCGCATGGCCGCAGACCTCCAGGCCCTGCTGGGCACGGAGCCGGTGGTACTGCCGGGCCGGGAGCTGCATGTGCAGCCCACGGCAGCCGCCAGCCGTCAATGGGAGTACCGGCGCATGGCAGCCCTCCACGCCATCCCCGGCAGCGCCGTGGTGGTGGCCACCCCTGACGCCCTGGCCCAGCGTTGCATCCCTCCGGAGGTACTGCGCCAGGCCTCCATGGAGCTGGCGGTGGGGGACCGGGTATCTCTTCCGGAGCTGACGGAGCATCTCATCCGCTGCGGCTATACCCGGTGCGATCTGGTGGAAGGCCCGGGCCAGTTTGCCCTCCGTGGCGGTATTCTGGACGTATTCTCTCCCGGCGCTCCCGACGCCCTGCGCTGCGAATTTTTTGATGACGAGATCGACGCCATGGGGGCCTTTGATGTCGGCACCCAGCGGCGTACCCATAACTGCCGTCAGGCGCTGCTGCTGCCTGCCGGGGAGGTGCTGCCTCTTTGGAACGGCGGCGCCGCCGAAGCCGCCGGACGGCTGGAAGCACTGGCTCAGAAGCTGGAACGACGGCAGAACACGGAAAAACTGTGCCAGACCCTGCGTGCCGATGCCGAAGCCCTGCGCCAGGGCACACCCGACACCGGGTCCGACCGGTACCTCTGCGCCGTCTATCCCGAAAAGTGCTGCGCCCTGGACTACCTGCCGGCAAACACGCTGGTCTGCGTCAGCGAAAGCGGCCGGACAGCGGAAGCCCTGAAGGGCTGGCTGTGGCAGCTGAAGGAGGACATCTCCGCCGCCATGGATGCAGGACTCCTGGCCGGCGAGCTGGCGGATCTGGCCCTCACGGAAGGGGAGTTTGCCGCCCGGCTGCAGGCCATGGCGGTGATGGAGCTGGAAAGCCTCCCCACCAGCCGCTATCTGCTGCCTCCCCAGGGCCTTCTGCATCTGGAGGCCCGGCAGCTGTCGGGCTACGGCGGTTCCCTGGACACGGCGGTCACGGACATCACCCATTATCTCACCACCGGTTACGGCGTTCTGGTGCTGTGCGGCGGCAAGGTCCGGGCCGAGAACCTGCAGCGTCTTCTGCAGCAGCGGAAGATCCCGGCGGCCCTGGATCTGGATGCCTCTGCCATGCCCGGCAAGGGAGAAGTGCGCATCGCTCTGGGCACTCTCAGTGCCGGGTGCGAGTATCCGGGTCTGAAGCTGGCCATCCTCACGGAAGGGCAGCTGACCACCGCCCTCTCCGGCCGGAAGGCCGCCCCCCGTCCCCGGAAGGACAACACACGGCAGAAGCTCCAGAGCTATGCCGATCTGAGTCCCGGGGATCTGGTGGTACACGCCCACCACGGCATTGGCCGGTTCGTGGGCATGATGCGTATGCCGGTGGACGGCGTGGAAAAGGATTATATCAAGATCGCCTATGCCGGCAGCGACAGTCTGTACGTGCCGGCCACCTCCCTGGATCTGGTGAGCAAATACATCGGCGGCGGGGATGAGACGGAGCACGTCCGGCTCAACAAGCTGGGGGGCACCGAATGGGCCCGCACCACCCACAAGGCCAAGGCCGCCGCCCGGGAACTGGCCCAGGGGCTCATTGATCTGTACGCCCGGCGGCAGCGTCTGGCAGGCTTCGCCTTTTCACCGGACTCCCCCTGGCAGCAGGAATTTGAGGAGGCCTTCGACTATACCGAAACCGACGATCAGCTTACCGCCATCCGGGAGATCAAGGCGGATATGGAAAAGCCCATCCCCATGGACCGCCTGCTGTGCGGCGATGTGGGCTACGGCAAGACGGAGGTAGCCCTCCGGGCGGTGATGAAGTGCATCCTGGACGGCAAGCAGGCCGCCATCCTGGTGCCCACCACGGTGCTGGCCCAGCAGCATTACGTCACCGCCACCAGCCGGTTCCGCAGCTTCCCGGTAACGGTGGAGGTGCTCAGCCGTTTCCGCAGTCCCAAGCAGGTGAAAGAGATCCTGGAGCGGGTGCGGCAAGGCAGGGTGGACCTGCTCATCGGCACCCACAAGCTGCTGCAGAAGAATCTGGAATTCAAGGATCTGGGCCTGCTGATCATCGACGAGGAACAGCGCTTCGGCGTCAAGCATAAGGAGGACCTGCGCCGGCGGGTCCAGCAGGTGGATACCCTGACTCTCTCCGCCACCCCCATCCCCCGGACGCTGAACATGGCTCTGTCCGGCATCCGGGACATGAGCGTCATCGACGAGCCGCCCCAGAACCGCCAGCCGGTGCAGACCTATGTACTGGAACACCAGTGGGAAGCGGTGGCCCAGGCCATCCGCCGGGAGCTGGACCGGGGCGGGCAGGTATACTACCTCCACAACCGGGTGGAAAACATCGAGTCCACCGCCGGGCGCCTCCAGCAGCTGCTGGGGGAAGATGTGTCCCTGGCAGTGGCCCACGGCAAGATGAGCGAGCAGGCTCTCAGCCGGGTGATGCGCCAGATGTCCGACGGAGAGATACAGGTGCTGGTGTGCACCACCATCATCGAAACCGGCATCGATATTCCCAATGTCAACACCCTCATCATCGAGGACGCCGACCGGCTGGGTCTGGCCCAGCTCCATCAGATCCGGGGCCGCATCGGCCGCAGCGCCCGGCGGGCCTACGCCTATCTCACTTACCGGCCCGGCAAGGTGCTGACGGAGGTAGCAGCCAAACGGCTCACCGCCATCCGGGAATTCGTGGACTTCGGCTCCGGCTTCAAGATCGCCATGCGTGACCTGGAGATCCGGGGCGCCGGAAATCTCCTGGGCGCCGAGCAGTCCGGCTATATGATGAGCGTGGGCTACGATATGTACCTCAAGCTCCTCAATGACGCCGTGCTGGAACAGCAGGGCAAGCCTCAGGAGATCCGGACGGAATGTTCGGCGGATCTCACCGTGTCGGCCCATATCCCCGACGCCTATGTGCCTTCGCCCCAGCAGCGGATGGATCTGTACCGCCGCATCGCCGCATTGGACAGCCGCTCCGATGCCGACGAGCTGCTGGATGAGCTGCTGGACCGGTTCGGCCCGCCGCCCTCGCCGGTTTCCGCATTGCTGGAGGTGGCGCTGCTGCGCTCCGCCGCCGCCCGGGAAGGCATCTGCGATATCACCCAGCGTGGCCGTCAGCTGGTGTTCAGCTTCACCCCGGCGGTGGATGTGCCCAGCGTGATGGCGGTGTGTACCATGGCTGCCTGGCGCAGCCGTTTGCTGCTCTCCGCCGGGGAAAAGCCACGTCTGACCCTGCATCTCAAACCCCAGGAGCAGCCTCTGCCCTGCGCCGGGAAGCTGCTGGAAGATCTGCGTCTGAAACGGGAGGAGCTGGCGGCTCTCCCCGCTGCACCTACCGAAACCATATAAAAATAAGAAAGGATATCCGCTATGAAACGACTCCTGGCCGTGCTGGCCGCCTCCGTGCTCCTGGTGAGCCTCATTGCTTATTTTGATACACGCAACGGCACCCGTACCGACGGGCTGTACTACAAGGCCTCCGGCATCCATCCCGATGCCCAGCTGCTGAAGGTCAACGGTGAAGTGGTCAGCGCCGAGGAATACCTGTACTGGCTGGCCTCTGTGTGCGATTATCTCTACTCCTATTCCGGCGGCACCGTGGATTTCAACGGTCAGGTCACCGAGGATATGACCTACGGTGAGTACGCCAAGAGCGATGCCGGGAAGACCGTAACGCTGTACATGGTGGTCCGCCAGTGGGCCCAGGAAGAGGGTCTGGAGCTGCGGGAAGAAGACCTGCAGGCACTGGAAAAGCAGCACCAGGAGTATGTCACCTATTACGGCAGCGAGGAAGCCTACCTCCGGCAGATCAAGCTGCTGGGCATCACGCCGGAGCTGATGGATTCCATCAATGCCGTGCCCTATCTCTATGCCCAGCTCCATGATCTCTACTGCGAAGAGGGCGGACGGCTGCGCCCCAGCGATGAAGAACTGGAGCAGTTCGGCACCGAAAACGGCTATCTCACCGCACATCTCCTGTATTTCCCCACCGCCGGACTGGATGACGCCGGCGTGGAGGAGGCCCGGGCCAAGGCTCAGGAATATGCCAATCGCTGGACGCAGGCAGAGGATCCTCTGGCCATCTTTGCAACCCTCAGTGAGGAGCTGGAGCTGTCGGCTCCGGAAAACGGCATCACCGTGGACAAACTTTCCACCGACGCATCGGTGTACCAGGGCATCGAAGCTCTGGCCACAGGTGAGATCAGCGGCGTGATCCAGGGCACCAATGGTTTTTACGTTGCAATGCGCATAGAGCTGGATGATGACGCTTTAACGGAAGATCTTTTCAATCAGCACTTGCAGGAATTACAAGATAGTGCTAAAGTAGATTATAATGACAGGCTCTATGATTCCATTGACGTTTCTGCGTTCTATACCCAGCTGCTGGCAGAGCGCACCGTCCTGTCGGCGGAAATGGAACAATCCGCCGGGGAATAAGGTAGTTCCTGCCGCTTTGTCTTGAAAATTGCCTATGGCAGCTCTGCCATAGCGGTTTTATAGAACAAAAAACAACTTAGGAGGAAAACAAAGCATGAAAGGACTGTATGTTGTCAATTGCTGCCGTACCGCCATTGGTTCCTTTGGCGGCTCCCTGAAGAACACCCCCGCCGCTGAGATGGGCGCCATCGTGGTGAAGGAAGCTCTGAACCGTGCCGGCGTGAAGCCCGAGCAGGTGGATGAGGTCATGTTCGGCTGCATCCTCACTGCAGGTCTGGGCCAGAACGTGGCTCGTCAGGTCTCCATCAAGGCCGGCATTCCTTACTCCGTTCCCGCCTACACCGTGGGCATGGTCTGCGGCTCCGGCATGAAGTCCCTCATCGAAGGCGCCCGCTCCATCCTGGCCGGTGATGCCGACATCGTGGTGTGCGGCGGTACCGAGAACATGAGCGCTGCTCCCTTCGCCCTGCCCGATGCCCGCTGGGGCGCCCGCATGGGTGACAAGAAGATGGTGGACACCATGATCAAGGACGGTCTGTGGGACGCTTATAACAACTATCACATGGGCACCACCGCTGAGAACATCAGCGACGTCTGGGGCATTACCCGTGCTGAGCAGGATGCATTCGCCGCTGCTTCCCAGCAGAAGACCGAAGCCGCTCAGGCTGCCGGCCGTTTCGACGATGAGATCGTTCCCGTTCCCGTGAAGGTGAAGAAGGAGATCGTGGAGTTCAAGCGCGACGAATTCCCCAAGGCCGGTGTCACCGCTGAGGGTATCGCCAAGCTGCGCGGCGCCTTCCCCGTGGGCCCCGAGTCCCCCGCTCCCCAGGTGGTACATACCTTTGAGCCCACCGGCCTGCAGGATGCCGCCGACAAGGGTCAGCAGCGTGTCACCGCCGCCAACGCCTCCGGCATCAACGACGGCGCTGCCGCCATCGTGCTGGCTTCCGAGGAAGCCGTTGCCAAGTACGGCCTGAAGCCCATGGCCAAGCTCATCGGCTGGGGCCAGGGCGGCGTGGATCCCAAGATCATGGGTGTGGGCCCGGTGCCCGCTTCCCGTCAGGCCATGGCCAAGGCCGGCGTCACCATCGACGATATCGATCTGGTGGAAGCCAACGAGGCCTTTGCCGCTCAGTCCATCGCCGTGGCCCGTGAGCTGGGCTTCGACATGAGCAAGGTCAACGTCAACGGCGGCGCCATCTCCCTGGGCCACCCCGTTGGTGCTTCCGGCGCCCGCATCATCGTGACTCTGCTGCACGAGATGGCCAAGCGTCCCGAGGCCAAGAAGGGTCTTGCCACTCTGTGCATCGGCGGCGGCATGGGCGTTGCCACCATCTTTGAGAAGTGCTGAGTTTTTCCCTGTAACCTATAAAAATCCTCCGGCCATACGGCCGGAGGATTTTGGGAGGTGACAGACGTGAATAAAACCAATCTGCCGTGCTGTGTGGTAAGGGATCTGCTGCCTTCCTATATTGAAGGCTTAACAGAAGCGGAAACCACAGCCATGGTGAAAGAACATCTGAATGCCTGCCGGGCTTGTCAGCAGCTGGAGCAGGATATGCGCCGCACCATACCGGTGGAGTCCTTCCCCAAACGTGAGCTGAAATTTCTCAGGCGCATCAGGCGGACCCGCCTGCTTGCCGCCATTTTGACCTTCGTTGTGGCTTTGTGGTGTATCTGGTGGTTATATGACCAGGCCTTTCACTATTCCAATACGGAAGCCGGACGGCTAGCAGCAGTGGAGGACTATATTCCCCTGCCAGAGGATTCCCGGCTCCCGGGCGTGCAGGCAGGGACACCTCTCTCCGTAGGTGCCTGGGCGGAACGGGACCACCATCTCTTTATTTTCTATTTTGCGGATGATGAGGAGCACGTCCATGGCGTGATCCATCTGGTCCGGGGCCTCAACGGGAAATATCAGATATTGGAAGCAGGGCAAGCGCCCTCTTCCTACTCCGCAGGGATCTATGGCGGAAACCTGACCCCCAGGGGAACGGACTGGGATCTGTACTATCTGGCAGGCTATCACTGCCGTGACATCTACCGGGCAGAAGTGGAATTCGTGGCCTGGGATTATGAAGGCATCACCTCTTATACGGCGGTAAAATCCATAGACCTTTCCGGCGAGAACTTCCTGAAACTGCTGGATCAGGATGCGCTGAAACAGGAATTGGGCTTTACAGCGGAAGAACCGCTGAGCCTGGATATCAAAAATGTGGAATTATTCGACAAGGACGGGGAGAATATCACCACCGCATATACGGACACCTCCCCTCCCGCCTCCTGGGGCAGCGGAACCACCTCGGCAGAAACCTTCCTGGTCTATGTCTATATGGGGATCGTAGCGCTGCTGGGCCTTGCGTTGATCCGTTATTTCCTGCGCCGGGATTGACAGCCAAACATACAGGGGAGGCATGGCTGAAGCCATGCCTCCCCTGTTTCTATCATCTTTAGCGTCTCCGCCGTCCAGCGGCGGGAGAGTCCCTTACTTGCAGTACTTTTCGATGTAGTTGGCCTGACACTTGGTGATGATGTCCACGGCCTCCTTGCGGCCCAGCACATCGCTGACCACAGTCTCCTTGCCCTCCAGGCTCTTGTAGACCCGGAAGAAGTGGCGGATCTCACTGGCGATATGGGCCGGCAGCTCAGAAATGTCGGTGTAGAGATGGTAAGTCGGATCATCGAAGGGAATGGCGATGATCTTCTCATCCATGGAACCGCCATCCTCCATGGTGATGACGCCGATGGGGAAGCAGCGCACCAGGCTGGCGGGAATGATGCTCTCACTGCACAGCACCAGCACGTCCAGCGGGTCGCCGTCGTCGGCCCAGGTACGGGGGATAAAGCCGTAGTTGGCGGGATAGTGGGTAGAGGTATAGAGGATCCGATCCAGCCGCAGCAGGCCGGTCTCCTTGTCCAGCTCATATTTGTTCTTGGACCCTTTTTCGATCTCGATGACTGCCCAGAAATCCTCGGGCCGCACACGGGACGGAGCAATATCATGCCAAATGTTCATAGGCGCCTCCTGCTTTCTTGCTTCTTTTGTACCGTTATTATACGCTGACTTTTCCGGCGGCGCAAGGAGTAAAAGGGTGATTTTCTCTCTTGGGGCATGGGAAAAAGAAAAACGGGGTTGACACAGCATATGGGATGTGGTATTCTATTACTTGCCAATATCCGCCGGTGTGGTGGAATGGTAGACACAGGAGACTTAAAATCTCCCGGTAGCAATACCGTACCGGTTCGAGTCCGGTCACCGGCACCATCCGGTACAATCTATATCGCGGGGTAGAGCAGTTGGTAGCTCGTCGGGCTCATAACCCGGAGGCCGGAGGTTCAAGTCCTCCTCCCGCAACCATGATAAATTGACAGATTCCGAATGGAATCTGTCAATTTTTTATACCCAAAAACAACGAAAAGCCGCAGGACTTCCTGCGGCTTTTCGTTGTTATGGCAAATCGGAAAATAGTGCAGAGAGAGAAATGCCGAGTGCATCTGAAATTTTTCGACACAAATCAAGTGTAACACTATGCTCACCACGTTCAATTCGCCCATATGGTCCCAGCTTCCGCAATGCCACCACCGGTATACTGGAAGTGGCCGATATGGGCGGACTCGACATCTGGCTTGCTGCCGAGGACAATCTCTTCGGCGCACTGTGCAACAGCGACAAAGCCAGCGAAAGTCTCCGCAGTCAGGTTGCCCAGGGACGATTGGGCGTCAAGAACGGCAAGGGCTTTTATGAGTACTCTGATGAGCAGAAGGCCAAGGCTCAGCGAGAATTCTATAAGCGTCTGCTGATCCAGCTGCGTGCCAGCAAAAATTATTGATCTGTCCGCGCCCGTCCCCGGAACGGGCGGGCGGCGGAATTCGGTTCAAAAAGGAAGTGAACTTTTGGAAAATCCGGTTGTAAAAACGCCCCTGGGCGTAACCGCCGGGGTGAAGCGGCAGGATATGGACACCTATTTCGGCGTCCCCTTTGCCAAACCGCCTGTGGGAGAACTGCGGTTCCGCAAGCCGCAGCCCACAGAGGCCTGGCAGGATGTTTTTCTGGCCGACCATTGCGCCAAAAACTCCATGCAGTTCCATGCGACTCTGGTTTTTGACGCTTTCAGCGAGGATTGCCTGTACCTCAACATCTGGGTACCGGAACACCAGAAGGGCGAAAAGCTGCCTGTGATGGTCTGGATCCCGGGCGGTGCCTATGAGCTGGGCGGAGCCAACGGCAATGCCGCCGGAGACCCCCCATAGCCAAGGGCCTTTCCTTGGGTGGAAATCCTGCCACGCTTGTGCTAAGCTGTTGTTTACAGCAAACCGGAGGCAGCTGCCGGTTCGTATTGAACCCCATTCTCTGTCCAAGGAGGCATCACCCATGGCATATACCTACCGCACCTTTTTGAAAAAAGGCATGGATCTTGCCCCTCTGGGCATTGCGCAGTGCCCGGAGGCCTATCCCTATTTCTGTACGCCCAAAGGCGCCCGGATTCTGGGCTGGGCCGGAGTGGACGGCATCCACTTTTGCTTCATCCGGGGCTTTGGAGAGATGGTCTTTGCCGTAAGCCCCATGAATCCCTCCCCCCACTTTGTACATCCGCTGGCCCGGAATTTCGGGGACTTTCTGGCGCTGCTGCTCTCCTGCGGCCACAGTGCCCCGCTGGAACAGGCCTGGCAGTGGGACGAGGAGCAGTTTCAGGCATTCCTTGCGGAAAATCCGCCCACTCAGGAGCAGCAGGAGCTGCTGAGCTGTATTGCACGCCAAACCGGTCTTGCTCCCATGGCCCGGCCCTGGCAATACCTCCGGCAGCTGCAGGAATCCTTTGATGACAGCAAAATCCCCTACACAGAGGACTTCTATGATCTGGATATGAACCCGGACGCACCTCAGCTCACGCCGGAATGGACGGTTACCTTTACCGGCGGTTTCTGGAGCAGGCGGGGCAAAGAACGGCCGGGCAAGGAGC
This sequence comes from uncultured Oscillospiraceae bacterium, assembly GCA_944385395.1. Lineage (GTDB taxonomy): Bacteria > Bacillota > Clostridia > Oscillospirales > Oscillospiraceae > Vescimonas. The sequence continues at coordinate 14,481 of CALWXA010000028.1, forward strand.
TTTCTGTGGGAGCGGAATTCTATTGGGCCGGCCACCACTGGCTGATCCCCTCCGTCTACGTGTGCGGCAAGGGGTTGGTGGTGGATTTCTGCATGCGCTCCGAAGCCGGCCAGATCCGCTCCTTTATGGAGAAATGGGACCTGACGGTAGAAAATGAGGGGTCCAGACAGTTCACCCAGGAGCAGCGGATGCAGCTGGAGCAGGACAACCCCCTGCACCTGGACTTTACAGCCCGGCTGCTGCTCAACGGCAAAGAGCTGTCCTTCCGCCATGGCTGCGGCATGGGCTATAACCCCTGCCTGCCCCCGGAGTATGGCCAGGAGCCCCCCATGGCGGAGATCCTGGCTCACTACGGGCTGGATCCTCACTTCGGGTGGATGGTCCACCGGATGTCCTTCCCCTGGGCCACCCGCCGCAAACCGGAGCTTCGCTCCCTGTCCGTTACCATGATCCAGGAAGAAATATCCCTTCCCGGCCCTCACTTCCGTGTGAATAAGCCGGGGGACACGGTGTCCTTTTCCCACAATGGCGGCAGCCATGTCCTGACGGTGCAGGAATATGAGGCGCAAACCATGGACTGGAAGGGCATGGCCCAGCCGGATATGGAATATCCCTGCCACTATACGGCCATGAGCTATACCGTGGTCCCGGAGCTGCAGAGCCTCACCATTGCCGACTGTGACGACGGCCACCAGCCCCGCCCCAGGCACGCCGATCCCTGTGGACCTACCGCAACGAACTGCGCCGCCATCATGGGCATCATCGGCGGAGCAGACGGCCCCACAGTGATCCAGACGGGCGCCAACACTCCGGCAATGCTCCACGCCGCCTGTTCCTCCCTGCACTTTGCACCGGCAGACCAGGTGGAGTGGCGTATGGTCTTTCGGGAAAAGCCCTTTGCCGACAGCACCGTCGTGCTTTGGGAATCCTAACGCCAGTCCGGCACATACTGTCAAAAAAAGGCCGGCGCACCCAAAAGGTGCGCCGTCCTTTTCCTGCTGTGCCGGAGAAACCGGCAGATCAGCGGTTGAGGATGTCCATGAATTCCTCGCCGGTGATGGTCTCTTTTTCATAGAGGTACTGGGCGATCTCATCCAGCTTATCCCGGTTCTCTTCCAGGATCTTGACCGCTTTTTCGTGCTGCTGCCTGATGAGGCCCACCACCTGCTTGTCGATCTCCGTCTGGGTTTGCGCCGAGCAAGCCAGACTGCTGTCGCCGCCCAGGTATTGATTGTTGACGGTTTCCAGGGCAACCATACCGAAATCGTCACTCATTCCGTAGCGGGTAATCATAGCCCGCGCCAGTTTGGTGGCCTGTTCAATATCGTTGGATGCGCCGGTGGAGCAGATCTGAAACACCAGCTCTTCCGCCGCCCGGCCGCCGGTGAGGGTAGCGATCTTGTTCTCCAGTTCCTCCCGGCTGATGAGATAGTGATTTCCCGTATCCACCTGCATGGTGTACCCCAGGGCGCCGGAAGTCCGGGGCACAATGGTGATCTTCTGCACAGGAGCCGAATGAGACTGCATGGCTGCCACCAGGGCATGGCCCACCTCGTGATAAGCCACGATCTTCTTTTCCTGATCGGTCAGGATGGCATTTTTCTTTTGGTACCCGGCAATGACCACTTCAATGCTCTCCTCCAGATCCTGTTGGGAAACAAATCGCCGGCCATCCCGCACAGCATGCAGAGCCGCTTCATTGATGATATTGGCAAGCTCTGCGCCGGAAGCACCGGAAGCCATGCGGGCGATCTTGCTCAGGTCCACATGTTCCTCCAGCTTGATCTTCTGGGCATGTACCTTCAGGATGGCTTCCCTGCCCTGCAGGTCAGGCAGTTCCACGGGGATCCGTCTGTCAAAGCGGCCGGGCCGTGTCAGGGCCGGATCCAGCGACTCGGGACGGTTGGTGGCTGCCAGAATGATGACGCCGGTATTTTCCTCAAATCCGTCCATTTCGGTCAGAAGCTGGTTGAGGGTCTGCTCCCGCTCATCATTGCCGCCCACCCGGCCGTCACGCTTCTGGCCGATGGCATCGATTTCATCGATGAATACGATGCAGGGTGCTTTTTCCTTGGCCTGGCGGAACAGATCACGCACCTTGGAAGCTCCCATTCCCACAAACATCTCCACAAATTCCGAACCGGACATAGAGAAGAAGGGCACCCCGGCTTCACCGGCTACCGCCTTGGCCAGCATGGTCTTGCCGGTGCCGGGAGGGCCTACCAGCAGGATCCCCTTGGGCATGGCCGCACCGATCTCTTTGTACTTGTCCGGATTGTGCAGATAGTCCACGATTTCCGACAGGTTCTCCTTGGCCTCATCTTCGCCTGCCACATCGGAAAATTTAATGCCCTGGGACGATTTGACATAGACCTTTGCATTGGACTTGCCGAAGGCCATGGCATTGGGCCCGCCGGCCCGCTCCATCAGTTTGCGGGACATGAACTGTCCCAAAGCCACAAAGATAACGATCGGCAGCACCCAGCTGAGCAGGAAACTGAGGATTGGGTTGGCCTGCTGGATGATCTCCCCGGAAAATTCGGCTCCGGAGTCCTTCAGCCGCTGGGTAAGATCAGGGTCCGGCATCATGCCGGTCTTAAAGACCACGGTGTTGTCCTTGTTGGTAAAAAGGATCTGGTTGTCCTGGGCCTGCACTTCCACCTGTCCCAGTTCCTTTTTCTCGGCCATATCCATGAATGTGCCGTAGTCCACCACCTGTATCTGTCGTTGGGCCAGCCAGGGCATAGCCAGGAAGTTGAACAGCAGCAAAGCCAAAAGCACAATGCCATAGTAGAATATCAGAGGTTTTTTGGGCTTATGCACTTCTTGCATATCAAGACGCTCCTTTCTCTTCTTCCGCATCCATCTGCAGATCCATAGCGGTCAGCGCCGCAGCCAAAGCATACCGCATGGTCTGGATGGCATAGTCGATGGCGTATTCAGCGTAGAGGGCCGATGCTTCCGCCTGATCTTGAACCGGACTGCTTTTCTCAGAATGAAGACACTTTCCCACCCATCCATCCTGTAGCAGAGCTTCCATCTTTTTGACGTACTCCAGCTGGGTTCGGGCAAGTTCCTTCACCGCCGGGGAGCGGCTCTGCTCCACACTGTTCTGCAGCATTGCGGAATTTTGGCGGTATTCCTCTTTGACTTTCTGAAGTTCCCGGCAGACATTGGCATGGTCTGCCTGCTGGCAAACACGGATCCTTCTGTATACTCTGCTGTATTGCCGGCTCATTTCGGCCAGCTTACCGGTGAAGAGTTCCTGATTGCACTTCATCAACTGCCTCCTTTCCGCCGGCCTTTGCATCGGGGCAGCTGCCCGTTTGTTTTGCCGCCGACTTTTTTCTGCTTCCAGATTGTTATAACAGCACTCTTTCCGGGTTTCCACTGGCAATTTCCTGTTTGTGTCCTTATAAAAAAGGGAAAGTGTCAAAAAAATTGACACTTTCCCTTTTTTATAAGTCTCTGTCCCGGCCCCTTACGATTGTCCGTGGCTCCAGCCGGTGATCTGCCCGGACAGGATCCGCTCCAGCTGAGCAGCCAGACGTTTTTCATCGGAATGATTCTCTTTTCCCCAGACCAGCAGTACGCCTACTAGACCGCAGGCATTATACCGCAGCAATACCTTCCGGTCCATGTCGCTGAGTGGTACTTCCGTATCCTTTGCCTGATATCTGGCCATCTGTCCCAAATAAGTCTCCATGGAGTCCACCATCAGCGCTTCCAACTGCGGCCGCCGCCGGGAATTCATCAGCTTTTCCAGTAAGGGAAACTGCTGAGCCGTAAAGGATATGAAGATCTGCAGCGCAGCGCGCATGTCCTGTGTTTTCATGCTCTGCTCCACCAGCCTTTGGGTCTCCCGGCGCATGGACCACTCGATGACATCCAGAATGTCCTGGAAATGATAATAAAACGTCTGCCGGGAGATATGGCACTCTTCGATCAAGGATTTTACCGTAATCTTATCTGCATCCCCTTGCTGAACCAGTTTTTTGAAGGATTCAGCAATCAGGTTTTTCATATCCACCGGCATAGCAGCTCATCTCCCGTCCGACATTCTTTTTGGAAGATATTTTACCATTTTCTCCCTTGTGCCGCAAGCTTCCGGCCAAAAATACCGGCAGACTCCCAGCAGTCTCCCGGCAATCTGCTTTCATCTTTTTTCCTCCGCCCTTTTCCCCATATGGAATCTATGTTATATTGAAAGCAACTTCGTTTTGTGAGGGTCAAGATGAGCTATTTGAATCACCAAATCGGTTACCGTCAGGATCTCCTGACCACCCGCTCTGTCATCCGCAAGGGCCAGTTTGCCCTGCTGGACCCGGACGGTCTGGTGCGCAACACCATTCCCGGTTTTTCTCAGTGCGACGTCACCATTCTCGCCTCGCCTCTGCTGGGTGCCTCATTTGTGGATTATCTGGTAACGGCAGCCCCCGGCGGCAGCTGCCGGGAATTCGGCGCAGCAGGGGAGGAGCTGTTCCTCTACGTGCTCCAGGGCTCCCTCCGGGCCTGGAACCAGGAGCAGTCCGGCATGCTGGAGGCAGGAGGATATCTGTTCTGCCCCGCCGGTACCACGCTGTCCTTTGAGAATGCCGGCACCGAGGCAGCCCGTTGCTTCCTGTATAAGCGCCGGTATGCGCCTCTGCCGGGCCATACCGCCCATACAGTGCTGGGCAATGTGGAACACCTGCCCTGGACCGCTTTTGAGGAAATGGAGGACGTAGGGATGAAGGATCTGCTGCCCAGCGCCGCAGATCTGGGCTTTGATATGAATTTCCACATTCTCTCCTTCCGGCCCGGAGCTTCTCACGGCTACATCGAGACCCACATTCAGGAGCACGGAGCCTATGTGCTGTCGGGGCAGGGCATGTACTGTCTGGATGACCGGTGGCTGCCGGTGCAGCAGGGCGACTATCTCTTTATGGGTGCCTATTGTCCCCAGGCGGCCTATGCCGTGGGTCGGGAAGCGCCTTTCGCCTATCTCTATTCCAAGGACTGCAACCGGGACGTGGCCTTGTGACCGGATTGCCGTTTTTTGGATTTTAGCCGTTGACAGGCCGGGTCCATAAAGATACTATAAAGAAAGTACACGAAAAAAGAGGCTGCTTTCCATGAAACTTGTGCGTCAATTCCTCATCATTCTCCTTGTCTCCCTGCTGGGAGAGCTGCTGCGCTATCTGCTGCCCCTGCCGGTACCCGCCAGTGTATACGGCATGGCGCTGATGCTGCTGTGCCTTTGCACCGGCATCATCCGTCTGGAGCAGGTGGAGCGTGCTGCCGATTTCCTCATTGAGATCATGCCGGTGATGTTCGTCCCGGCGGCAGTGAGCATCATGCTCTCCTGGGACTACCTGCGTCCCATCCTGATCCCCGTGGTGGTGATCGTCATTGCCGTCACCGCACTGGTGATGGCGGTAACAGGCCTGGTAACCCAGGGCATCATCGGCAGGAGGCAGGATCATGAGTGAGTTTTTTACGGACAGTGTGTTTTTCGGCGCCGCGTTGACTCTGGCCGCCTATGAGCTGGGGGCTTTTCTGCGGAAAAAGACAGGGCTTGCCATCTTCAGCCCCATCATCGTGGCCGCCGCCTGCATCATTCCGCTGCTGCTGGTGCTGGATATCGACTATGATACCTACAACATGGGTGCCCAGTACATATCCTACCTGCTGACTCCCGCCACCGTAGCCCTGGCCATCCCGCTGTACCGCCGGATCGCCCTTTTGAAAAAGCATCTGGGTGCCATTCTCTGCGGTCTTGGCTCCGGGATCCTGGCCGGCGGACTGGGCACGCTGGGCCTGTGCCTGCTTTTTGATCTGGAGCACAGTCAGTATGTGACGCTGCTGCCCAAGTCCGTTACCACAGCCATCGGCATGGGCCTTACCGAAGAATTGGGCGGCGTGGTGGCCATCACCGCTGTGGCCATTATGATCGCTGGAAATCTGGGCCCCGTTTTCGCCGAATTTCTTTTCCGGATCTTCCGCATCCGCCACCCCATCGCCCGCGGCCTGGCCCTGGGCAACGCCTCCCACGCCGTAGGCACCTCCAAGGCCATGGAGCTGGGGGAAGTGGAGGGCGCCATGAGTAGTCTTGCCATCGCCGTGGCAGGATTGATGACGGTGGTGCTGGCCCCCATATTTGCCACATTCCTGTAATAAAAAAGAGCCTGTCGCTTTGATAAGCAATGGCAAGAGGAGTTCTCTCATGAAAGAAGCCTTGCAGCCGGCAAATTTAATAGAACCATCTCGCCTTTTGGATTGGGGCATCGATCTGTTAGCAGAGATCAGCCAGTCTCCGCAGCAAAAAGAGTGGTGTGCCAAATACTCCGTCTATGATATTTGCCAAGCAGGGCATAATGCGCTTTCGCAAAACCTCGATCTGTTCACAACGTCTGTCTATGCAGCAGGTATGGTCATTTCCAACTACAGACAAGTGATCGAGCAATGGAGCCTGGATAAGGATCAGATCATGCAAGCCGACTCCGACTGGCTGATCCGGCAGCCCTATCTGTCTGTTTTGGCAAGCATTGCCTGGCACTTTCGCCGAGATCATTTCTGCGAAGGTGCGCTCATCAATGACAGCATTGCAAGCGGTGCGATGCTGCGTCTTTTTCAACGTCTCAAAGAAGTCTGCCCATCCTCCTGGCCTGCTGTCACTGTGGGGGAACTTTGCGCCAACCATTGCCGCAGCATTCCTGATGCCCCCGGAATCTATTGGATTTTTGTCCCAGAAGGAATGCCCGTCTTATTTCATGAGCGGAAATATCATCCCAAAGCGCAGATTTATCCCTTAGAAAAACTCCGCAGCAAATTTGCCCTTTGTGCCGAACATAAAACGCTTTATATTGGAAAGGCCGATGGGCAGCATGGTCTCCGGCAGCGATTGAAACAGTACATGGACTACGGCCAAGGGAAAGGGAATCTCCATCGGGGCGGAAGGGCCATTTGGCAGACCGAAACCCCCGCTTTCCTTCTGGTTGCATACGAGACCTGTGATCACCCAGACATACAAGAACATCAGTTGTTGCAATCCTATCGAAAACAGAATGGCACATATCCACTGGCAAACTGGCGCGGATAGAAGTGACTGCCCCATATGGGCAGTCACTTCTTGCTTTTGTAGATAGTGGTAAACGAAAATCAGGACGGCATAACCTTTCAGCCATACCGTCCTGTAGCAATCAAATTCTTTTCTTGTGGTTTTGTCCCTTTCCATCAATCTTTTTTTATTCTATCCATTCCAGCCAGTCTTTCAGGAACATGTTGCCCTTGAGACAGACGAAGTAGAAGGCGCCGCTCATAGGTGCGTCAGCCAGATCGAACCGGGCCAGTTTCCCCTGGGCCAGCTCCTGCTCCACCACCGGGGCGTACAGGAAGGAAACACCCAGCCCCCGGGCCACCAGGGACTTGATGACGGAGAAATCGCTGATGGCGGCCACGCCGGAAAAACCCTGGAGGGTCCGGTTGTTCCGCTGCAGGGCCTGCTCAAAAATGGCCCGGGTACCGGATCCCGGTTCCCGGAGGATCAGCCGCTCACGTCCCAGCTCTTCCAGGGGCACGGATCGCCCGGCCCAGGGGTGGTCCGGCGGACAGATGCCGAAGAATTCCTCCTTGCGGTACAGGTGGGCTTCATACCGCTCCCGGTCAAAAAAGCCCTCTACCAATGCAAAGTCCAGTTCCCCGGCTTCCAGCTGCTGCAGCAGACGCTCCGTGCTGTCCACCTCCAGGGAAAACGTGGCCTCAGGATGGGACTGCAGGAACCGCTCCACCTGCGGGGCAATGACATATTCTCCCACTGTTTTGGAAGCCCCCACCCGCAGGGACACCGGCGCCGGCGCCGCCATGGCCTGGGCCACCTGGGCGCTGTTGTAGACCATGGAACGGGTCATGTCCCGCAGCCGCTGCCCCGCCTCCGTCAGACGCAGCACCTTCCCCTCATAGGAGAAGAGCCGGCAGCCATAGTGCTCCTCCAGATGGTGGATGTGATGGGTCACCGCAGGCTGGGTCAGACACAGCCGCTCCGCCGCCCGGGTGTAATTCATGGTTTCGCACAGTACCAGAAACGTGTTCCATCGTGGATCGATCATGGCATATCACCTATTACGGAAAATTATGGTAAAATAAAAAAGCTTCATTTTATTTTATCGTCATCCCAGCGTATAATCAAGTCCGGACATCCAAATTTGTACGATATAGAGAGGGATCACCATGAATTTTATCAAAAAGGCCGGACCGGGCCTGCTGCTGTGCCTGATTCTGTCGGTTCCCAGCTTTCTGCTGGGCAAGGCCGTGCCGGTGGTAGGCGGACCGGTATTTGCCATTTTGTTCGGTATGGCGGTGGCGCTGGTGCTGCCTAACCGGGAACGGTATCAGGCGGGCATCGCCTTTACCTCCAAAAGAATCCTGCAGTACGCAGTGATCCTGCTGGGCTTCGGGCTGAACCTGTCGGAGATCGCCAAGGTAGGCGCCCGGTCCCTGCCCATCATCTGCCTGACCATCGCCACGTCGCTGGTGGTAGCGGCGGTGCTGCACCGTTGGCTGGCCATCCCGGACAATATCTCCGTACTGGTAGGCGTGGGCTCTTCCATCTGCGGCGGCTCCGCCATTGCCGCCACGGCTCCGGTGATCGGCGCCGACGATGAGGAGATCGCCCAGTCCATCTCCGTGATTTTTCTCTTCAACATTCTGGCCGCACTGCTCTTCCCCACGCTGGGCGGCGCCATGGGCATGAGCAATGAGGGCTTCGGCCTTTTTGCCGGCACCGCCATCAACGACACCTCCTCCGTGACGGCGGCCGCCTCCACCTGGGATACCCTGCACCAGACCAACGGCACGGTGCTGGAATACGCCACCATCGTCAAGCTCACCCGTACCCTGGCCATCATCCCCATCACCCTGGCTCTGGCTTTCTGGCGTACCTGGCAGGCCAAGCGGGGCGGCAGCGCCTCCAGCGGCAGCTTCAGCCTGAAAAAGGTATTTCCCTTCTTCATCCTGTTCTTCGTTCTGGCCTCCATCATCACCACCGTGGCCACCATGTCCGGCGCCAGTCCGGCGCTGTTCCAGCCCTTCAAGGAGCTGTCCAAATACTTCATCATTCTGGCCATGGCTGCCATTGGCCTGAACACCAATATTGGAAAGCTGGTAAAAACCGGCGGCAAACCCATCTGCATGGGCTTTTGCTGCTGGGTAGGCATCACTTTGGTGAGCCTGGCAGCCCAGCATTTCCTGGGGTTGCTGTAATCCAAAGGTTTTGGCAAAAAGAGCGCATACCGCTTCACAGCGGTATGCGCTCTTTTTTGTTAATGCTTTCCAGTTTTGTGCTTTGCCTGAGATTTGCCCTTTTGCGGGACATACTATTGCCACAGACGCCGTTTTTTGTCAGGAAAGCAAAGACGGCGTCCTACAATCCCAAGGGGAGGGACAAACCATGAAACGTTTTTTCCGCATCTGTGCCCTGCTGCTGACGGTTTTCCTTACCGGCTGCAGCGGCACTCCGGTGGTATGCTACGATCCCTGCTACTGTCCGGACGCCGTCCAGCCTCAGCCGGATCCGGAACCTGACGCCACGGAAATTCCGCTGAAAACAGGTCTGGCGGTGGTAACCAGCATTGCCGACAGTCAGAATGCCGCTCAGGGCGATTTTCAGGTAACTCTGGCCGCCCTGACGGTGGACGATTCCGGCGTCATTCAGTCCTGCGTACTGGACGGCATCTCCACCCAGGTGACTTTCGACGCCTCCGGCACCATCACCGGCGGCGTTTCCGACAGCGTCCTGAGCAAAAACGAGCTGGGTGACGAGTACGGTATGAAAACTTACGGCGGCGCCAAGTTCGAATGGTACCAGCAGGCCGCCGCCTTTGCCCGGTATGTGCAGGGCAAAACGGTGGAAGAGGTCAAGCGTTATGGCGTAAATACGGAGGGTATGGCTTCTGATCCGGACCTGGCCACCAGCGCCACCATTTACCTGGGTGATTTCCTCCAGGCCATTGAGCAGGCGGCAGCCGGTGCCCAGCATCTGGGGGCCCAGCAGGGGGATGAGCTGCGCCTGGCCTCTCTTTCCTCCACAGCCGCCAGCGTTTCCGCCTCAGCGGAAAATCCCGGCGCCGCCCAGCTGGACACCGACGTCACCGCCCTGACCATCCGGGACGATGTCATCACCAGTTGTGTCATCGACTCCCTCCAGGCCCAGGTGTCCTTTGACACCTCCGGCACCATCACCACCGATGTCGCCCAGCCGGTGCCTACCAAAAATCAGCTGGGTGACGACTACGGCATGGTGGCCTACGGCGGCGCCAAATATGAGTGGTACCAGCAGGCCGCTTCCTTCGCCAAATATGTCACAGGCATGACGGCCCGGGAGGTCTCCGGCATCGCCGTGGACCAGGGAAAAGCCGCCCAGGCGGATCTGCTCTCCAGCGTCACCATCCGCATCACCGGCTTCCAGGCCCTGGTGGTGAAGGCCTGTGAATAAATGTCTTTTCCAGGAGGCAACGGTATGAACCTTCTTTTTTTCGGCGGCATCCATCCGCCGGGTTATAAGGATCTCTCTTCCCCGGCCGAGAGCGCCCGGCAGATCCATCCCCAGCGGGTGACCATCCCGCTGCTGCAGCA
>CALWXA010000029.1 GCA_944385395.1 uncultured Oscillospiraceae bacterium
CCAAGATCCGCTTCCTGGGCCATCCTCTGCAGCTGGCGGTATCCGGCGATATGCTGGGCCGTGTGTTCAACGGCATGGGCGAGCCCATCGACGGCGGCCCTGCCCTGCTGGCAGAGAAGTATCTGGACATCAACGGCCTGCCCATGAACCCCGCCGCCCGGGACTACCCCGACGAGTTCATCCAGACCGGCGTGTCCTCCATCGACGGCCTGAACACCCTGGTCCGTGGCCAGAAGCTGCCCATTTTCTCCGGCAGCGGTCTGCCTCACGCCCAGCTGGCCGCCCAGATCGCCCGGCAGGCCCGGGTGCTGGATGACGAGTCCAACTTCGCCGTGGTGTTTGCCGCCATCGGCATCACCTTTGAAGAATCCGAATTCTTCGTCCAGGAATTCCGCCGCACCGGCGCCATCGACCGGACGGTGCTGTTCACCAACCTAGCCAACGACCCGGCGGTGGAACGTATCGCCACCCCCCGTATGGCCCTGACGGCTGCGGAATATCTGGCCTTTGAGAAGAACATGCACGTGCTGGTGATTCTGACGGATATCACCAACTACGCCGAGGCCCTCCGTGAGGTGTCCGCCGCCCGGAAGGAAGTTCCCGGCCGCCGTGGTTATCCCGGCTACCTGTATACCGACCTGGCCACCATGTATGAGCGTGCCGGCCGGAAGCTGGGCTGCCCCGGCTCGGTGACCATGATCCCCATCCTCACCATGCCGGAAGACGACAAGACCCACCCCATCCCCGACCTGACCGGGTATATCACCGAAGGTCAGATCATCCTCTCCCGTGACCTGTACCGCAAGGGCATCCTGCCTCCTGTGGACGTGCTGCCCAGCCTGTCCCGTCTGAAGGATAAGGGCGTGGGCGCCGGCAAGACCCGGGAGGACCATGCTCCCACCATGAACCAGCTGTTTGCTGCTTACGCTTCCGGTAAGGAGGCCAAGGAGCTGATGACCATTCTGGGCGAGGCGGCGCTGACCCCGGTGGACCTGCAGTTTGCCAAGTTCGCCGATGAGTTTGAAAAGCGCTACGTCTCCCAGGGCTTTGAGGAGAACCGCAGCATTATTGAGACCCTGGATCTGGGCTGGGAGCTGCTGAGCATGCTGCCCAGAGGCGAGCTGAAGCGTATCAAGTCGGAAATGGTGGAGAAATATCTTCCCAGGAAGGACTGAGGTGAGATATGGCCAACAAGACCATCAACCCCACCCGGATGGAGCTGACACGGCTGAAAGGCCGGGTCAAGACAGCCCTGCGGGGCCACAAGCTCCTGAAGGATAAGCGGGATGAGCTGATGAAGCAGTTCATGGATGTGGTCCGGAAGAACCGTGCCCTGCGCCGCCGGGTGGAGGAAGGGCTGGAACAGGCCGCCGCTGCCATGACGGTGGCATCCGCCGTCATGTCCCCGGAGATGCTGGAGCAGGCGCTGCTCTACCCCAAGCAGAGTGTGGAGCTGGACGTGACGTACCGCAACGTCATGAGCGTCAACGTGCCGGTGTACCATTTCAAGACCCGGAATGAGGACCCCACGGAGATCTATCCCTACGGCTTTGCCCAGACCAGCGGTGAGCTGGATGCGGCGCTGGAGGCTCTGGGGAAGGTATTCCAGGATATGCTGGAACTGGCAGAGGTGGAAAAGACCATGCAGCTGCTGGCACAGGACATCGAAAAGACCCGCCGCCGGGTGAATGCTCTGGAATACGTGGTGATCCCGGAGATGCAGCAGAATATCCGCTACATCACCATGAAGCTGGATGAAAACGAGCGTGGCAATACCACCCGTTTGATGAAGGTCAAGGACATGGTGCTCCAGGACGCCCACAACTACCAGTAACGAAAAAAGTCCGTTCCCTTTTGGGGAACGGACTTTTTGCCATTTTCAAAAAAGTGGCAAGTACATTTTTTCAGACTGCCGGCATCTCAGCAGGATGGTTTTACAAACAAAGGACCGCTCCCCTGAGGAACGGTCCTTTTATGTATTACAAGTCGTATTCCGGGCTGTTGCCCAGGTAAATGTTCTGCATTTCCCGGTCTATCTCGCTGATGGCCTCACTGCACAGCTGCAGTCGGGCGGCATCGGATTCAGAGAAGTTGCGATCGGATTTATACCGCAGCTCATGCTCCAGACTGGCCCACATGTCCATGGCGATGGTCCGCAGCTGTACCTCTACCGGCAGGTGCAGCGTGCCTTCGGAGATGACGATGGGCACATCCAGGATCAGATGCAGGCTCCGGTAGCCGGAGGGTTTGGGCTCCTTGATGTAATCCGTCTCACGGATGATACCGAAGGACTCCGTCCGGGTCAGGAGCCGCCGCATGTAATAGATATCGTCCAGATAGTTGCAGATCACCCGTACGCCGGCTACGTCGTGAATATGGGCATAGATGTTGTCGATATTCACTTCCAGGTTCCGGCGCTGGAGCTTACCGATGATGCTGTCCAGGGATTTGATGCGGTACTCAATATGATGGATGGGGGAGTGGTCATACATGCTGGCGAATTCTTCGTCCAGAATCTCCAGCTGGGCCACCGCCACCTTCAGAGCACTGCGGTACAGATGGTTTACCCGAACCATCCCCTGGGCCAGTTCCTGCTGGGCAGGGGTGGCGGATTTGGGCAGTGTCAGGTTCACATCCCGCAGACACACGCTTCTGTGCTTTTCAATGAGCATGTGAGAAAAACCGCCTCCTCAAGATCTTTGATGATTCTATGGTAGCATACAAAAGCGACAAGAATATGAACAAAATCCGGGGAAGAGGAGAAAAAATACCAAAGAAATTGTGCACAATGCCGGAGTAGTTACTCGGCTGACGGCGCTGCACCGCAGGCAAGACGAGCGATGGTTTCGGCGGCATGCCGGGGGAAATTGCCCCGCCGCCGCTGGATCATGGTGTCCAGATCAATGGCTCCGCTCTGAATTCCCATCAATACCGGCTGCAGATCTTCATCGCAGCTGGCGGCCAGACAGAAGCCACGATCGGCCATGAAGTCCAGGTTATGGGTCTCACAGCCGGGCACGGCGTCCAGATACAGTACCGGTACCTCTGCTTCCAGGGCCTCGGCGGTGGTGAGTCCGCCGGCTTTGGTAATCAGCAGATCGGCAGCATGCATGTAAAGACTCATCTGGTCCGTGAAGCCCAGCACCTGCACCTGATGGGACTGGTACCAGAAATCCTCCTCCAGCTGCTTGCGCAGACGCTTGTTGCTGCCGCAGATGGCCACCAGCTTGTCGTTTTCCGCCAGCAGCGACTGGATGCACCGGGCGGTATCCCGCATGGGGCCGGCGCCCATGCTGCCGCAGGCCAGCACCACCACCCGCCGGTGGTGTTCCAGTCCCAGCATCTGCCGGGCCTGCTGCTGTGGGAAATCCAGAGAGAAAATCTTGCGTACCGGGATGCCGGTAGGAATGATTTTCTCAGCCGGCACGCCGCCGGCAATGAACTCCTCCGTCAGATCCTTGTGGGGGATGCAGAACCCATCCATATCCAGCTCTCCCACGCCGGGGGAGCAGGTGTAGTCCGTAGCCACAAACCAGCAGGGTAGCTTGACACCATAGTTCCGGCGCAGCTCCGTCATCATCATGGCGGAGAACACATGGACGCAGATCACGGCATCGGGCTTGCGCTCCTGCAGTACTTTCAGCAGCGGTCCGGCGCCCTTGGCGTTCTGATCGTAGATCATGGCGGACTGGTATTTTTCCTCAAACCGGTAGCCTACCCCGAACAGCCACGGCGTGTGGCGATACAGGAAATTGTGGCCCCGGCTCAAGAGCTCGCTGGTGGCCTTGGGCAGGAACTCCAGCGCATTGATGACGCTGCACTGATGCCCCAGATCGGTGATGGCTTCTTCCAGAGCGGCAGCGGCGGAATTGTGGCCTCCGCCGGTGTTGCAGGATAAAATCAAAATGTGCATGGCACTCAATCCTTTATGTACAGACTTCCCGGCAAATCCGGGCTATATTATTATAGCAGATTCGGCCGGGAATACCATGACATTTCTATGAATTTCCCCGCCTGCCCCTCCACAGCCAGATGCCCCGTACCGCTGCCGGCAGCAAGGCGCACACCGCCAACAGCGCCGCCGCCAGCACCGGCAGGCCGCTGCGGTGCAGGATGGACACGGATTCCATCCGGACGCCTTTTGCCAGCAGTGTTCCGTCATCCTCCACCGTTAGCAGAAGGGGCTCATCCAGATGCCGATACAGCCCCGGGGCACTTTGCTGGCAGAGAAGATATTGCCCGGGTGCCAGACCGGTGAGGCGCAAAAACCCATCGCTGCCGGTGGTCAGCTGTGTTTCCCCAATCTGAGAAATCGTCCAGGCTTGTTCAGCCGGACGAAAGCACACCGGCTGACCCTCCGAAGTGGTGAGGGTAAAGACGGCGCCGGGGAGCCCTACAGCTTGGGAATCCGACAGATAATACGCCAGTACCGGGATCTCCGCCGCGGCGGCGGAGGTTACGGTGAGCCACAGACTGACTACCGCCGCTGCAAGAATCCATTTTGCCCTGCCCATGGATCAGCCTCCTTGTCCTTTTTCCTGAGTATAACCCGGAAGGAACGAGAAACCTGTCGCAAGTGGAAGAAAAAGCGCCCATCCCTTTTGGGATGGGCGCTTTTGGGTTGTATGGGATCAGTTGCCGGAACCCTGACCGCTGCCGGGGCCGTAACCGCCGGTTCCATTGCCGCTGCCGGTGCCGTCGCCGGGGCCATAGCCCTGACCGTTACCGGGGCCCTGGTTGCTGCCGGAGCTTTGCCCGGAGCTCTGACCGCTGCCGGAGCCGGTATCGTCCAGCAGCTGCCGGATCTCACGCATGGTCATCTGGGATACTTCCTCTGCCGTCACGGAGATACCGGCTTCCTGCAGATCCAGATAGGCCCGGTACTTGCCGTAGCTCAGCCCCAGCTCATGGGCCTGTGCCACTTCCTCGCGGCCCAACCCATAGCAGCGGGTGTTGGAATCCCCGGCGGTACAGGCGGACACATAGTCCAGAATTTCCTGGCTCTGGGCATCATCGGACAGGTCTACCACGGCGATGCTCAAAAGTTCATCCCGGGCCAGACAATCGGTAACGGCGTCGCTGGAGAGCACCGTGTCCATAGCCTGCTGGTAGTCCATATGCACCACCATGTCCAGCTCCTGGGCCAGGGCGGTGCCGTCCTCATTGTAGCCGGTGACGGAGATCACCTTGCCGAAGCGGTTGATCTCCAGTTCCAGAGAGGGGTTGATGTCCACGCTGATCACCGACGTGGGTGTACGGTAGAGGCCCAATCCCACCACCAGCAGCAAGGCGCAGCAGGCTGCAGCTGCCCAGGCGGTGCGCAGTACCGGGGAAGGCTTTTTGCGCTTCATGCGGCCCATGACCCGGCGGGCCGTATCCTGCTGCAGCTGACGGGAAGCGTGTACGCCGTCAAAAGCCTCTTTGATCTTATGCTCCATGTGCTTCGCCTCCCAATTCCTCTTTCAGCAGCTGCCGGGCACGATTCAGCAGCGTATAGATGGTGTTGACATTCTTCCTGAGCAGCTGACCTATTTCCGGGGCGGTATAGCCCTCGTAGTAGTGGAGGTATACCACTTGCCGGTATTTCTCCGGCAAACGCAGCACCGCTTCCAGTACATGGCTGTGCTCCTCGCCGGCAGCCTGGGCCAACTCCGCCACCTGCTCCAGGGACACCGTGCGGCTGCGCCAGAAGCTGCGCAGCAGGTCCCGGCAGGCGTTGATGCTTACCCGGATGATCCAGGCCTTTTCATGCTCCGGCGTTTCAAAGACAGCGGAGCTGAGGGCATATTTCAAAAACACCGTTTGAAATATGTCCTCCGTGTCTGCTTCATTTTTCAGATGCACCAGACAGATCCGCTTCACCGTATCGGCGTACTGACGGATGGCCCGGTTGACTTCTCCTTCGCTCCGCATGTCTGACTCCTGCTTGTATTATTTATTCCGGCCCCACTGACGGCCCGTGCCGTCCTGAGGGCGCACACCCGTGCCCCGGTTATCGCAGACACCGTCGTTGTCAGCATCAACGAAGTTGCCGTTGCCCCGGTTGTCGCAGACGCCGTCATTGTCGGCATCCACGAAGTTGCCGTAGCCGTTGCCGGCGGCGAAAGCGGCCATGGTGCTCAGAGCGGCTACCAGCACCAGTGCAGTGACGGTCAAAGTGATCTTTTTCTTCATGATAACATACCTCCTGTTGTTTCGCATCAGCGATTTCACCTTGAATACGATGGGCAGGAGGGAATCCTTTCATTCTTTCAAAAAATTTTTGAAAAAATTTTCGGGGGATGCCACGCATCCCCCGAATGTATTTACTTGTGTTTGCCCAGATAGGCTTCCTTGATGCTCTCGTCGTTCAGGAGCTCCTGGCCGGTACCCTGGCGGGTAATGCGGCCGGTTTCCATGACGTAGGCCTGGTCTGCCACCTTCAGGGCCATATTAGCATTCTGCTCAATGAGCAGGATGGTGACGCCCTGACGGTTGATCTCACGGATGATCTCAAAAATACCCTGCACCACGATGGGGGCCAGGCCCAGAGAGGGCTCATCCATCATCATGATTTTGGGACGGCTCATCAGGGCACGGCCCACCGCCAGCATCTGCTGTTCGCCGCCGCTGAGGGTGCCCGCCGCCTGCCAGGAACGCTCCTTCAGCCGGGGGAAGAGGTCGTACACCCACTGCAGGTCCTTTTCCATTTCCGGCCGGTCACGCCGGAGGTAAGCGCCGATCTTCAGGTTCTCCAGCACCGTCATATCCGGGAACACCCGGCGGCCCTCCGGCACCAGGGTAATGCCCTTGGATACGATGCGGTCGCTGCTGAGATTGGTGATCTTCTCATCCTGGAGGAAGATCTGACCGCTCTGAGCCGGTACCAGACCGGCGATGGTACGCAGCGTGGTGGACTTACCGGCACCGTTGGCACCGATGAGGGTGACGATCTTGCCGTCCGGCACCTCCAGGGAGATGCCCTTGACGGCCTGGATGCCGCCGTAGCTTACGTGCAGGTCTTCAATTTTAAGCATCTTCACTCACCCCCAGATAAGCGTCAATGACCCGCTGGTCGTTCTGGATCTCCTGGGGCAGGCCCTGGGCGATGGTCTTGCCAAAGTCCAGCACATAGATGCGCTGGGAGATCTCCATCACCAGATCCATATGGTGCTCAATGAGAAACACCGTCATGTGAAAGTCGTCCCGGATCCGGGCGATAAAAGACGTCAGCTCCGCCGTTTCCTGGGGATTCATACCGGCTGCCGGTTCGTCCAGCAGCAGAAGCTCCGGCTGCGTGGCCAGAGCACGGGCGATCTCCAGACGGCGCTGCTTGCCGTAGGGCAGGGAGGTGGCCATCTCGTCCTTTACGTCCGCCAGATCCAAAAGCTCCAGCAGTTCCTGGACTTCCTGACGCTGCTGGGCCTCCTCCTTGGCGTTGAGCCGCAAGGTGGCGCTCAAAAGGCCGCTGGTGCGGCGGCAGTGCTTGGCGGTGAGCACGTTGTCAAACACGCTCATGCCCTTCCAAAGACGGATGTTCTGGAAGGTGCGGGCCCTGCCCAGTCGGGTGATCTGGTCGGGGGTGGGGGCCAGGGTGTGGTGGTAAAGATCCTTGTTTTGGCCCTGATAGAGCTTTTTCATCTTGCCCCGGGGATGATTCTCGATGATTTTCTTGTCGTTGAACCATACGCAGCCGTTGGTGGGGGCGTAGACCCCGGTGATGACGTTGAAGGCCGTGGTCTTGCCGGCGCCGTTGGGGCCGATGAGGGAGACGATCTCCCCCCGGTTCACCTCCAGCGACAGGTTATCCACCGCCACCACGCCGCCGAATTGCATGGTGACGTTTTCTACCCGCAGTACCGATTCACTCATTTGTGCTTGCCCTCCTTCCGGAAGGATTTTTTCATGCGCCGTGCCAGGTCCGGCAGCTCCCGGTCACCCAGGAGGCCACGGCGGAAGAACAGCACGATGACCATGATGAACACGGAGAACACCACCATGCGGAACCCGGGGGCCAGCAGCTGGAACGAGCCGATGTTGTTGGACGAGTCATCCAGGAAACGCAGCCACCATTCGCTGCAGCCGATGAACAGGAACGAAGCGATGACGCTGCCGCTGATGGAGCCGATACCGCCGATGACCACCATCAGCAGGATCTCATAGGTCATAGCGGAGGTAAAGCCCTTGGCCTGGACACTGCTCATGTACATAGCCATGAGTCCGCCGCCCACACCGGCAAAGAAGGAGCTGATGACGAAGCTGAGCATCTTGTGCCGGGCCAGGTTGATGCCCATGGCCTCGGCGGCGATCTCATCGTCCCGGATGGCCTTGAACGCCCGGCCATAGGTGGAGTTCACCAGCAGCACGATCAGCAAAATGCACACGCCCACAATGATGACGTAGGGATAGAGGTGCTGGAAGGTGGTGTACTGCCGCAGGGTATTGGAGCCGTTGGTGAGGGGGGCAGAGCCCTCAAACTGGATGAAGGTCCGGAGGATCTCCGCAAAGCCCAGGGTGGCGATGGCCAGATAGTCGCTCTTGAGCCGCAGGGAGGGCAGGCCGATGAGCCAGCCCAGCAGGGCTGCCAGCAGGCCGCACAGTACCAGCGTCAGCAGCATGCCGATGACGCTGCCCACCACGTCGCCCAAAAAGCCGGAGAAGATCTCCGGAATGGAGAACTGCACCACGCCGCCGTCATAGTACTGGAACACGCCGGCACGCTTAGCCACCGGGATTGCCAGGATGGCGTAGGTATAGGCGCCCAGCAGCATGAAGCCCGCCTGGCCCAGGGAGAAAAGACCGGTAAAACCGTTGAGGAGGTTCATAGATACCGCCAGCAGGGCGTACACGGTACCCTTTTTCAGCACCACCAGAAGCATGGAAAGGCCCGATACGCTACCGGCCAGGGCTTCTGCTGCCACCGACAGCAGCGCCATAACGGCAATGAGGATAAGGCCCAGCACGATGGTGCGCTTGTTGCTCTGTTGTTTCATCATACCTTCTCCTCCAGTTTCTCACCAAAAAGGCCCGTAGGCTTTACGCACAGCACCAGGATCAGCAGGGCAAAGGTGAATGCGTCGCTGAAGGTGGAGTAGCCTGCACCCCGGATGATGTTTTCGCAAATGCCGATGATAAAGCCGCCCACCACGGCGCCGGGGATGGAGCCGATGCCGCCGAATACCGCTGCAATGAAGGCCTTCAGACCGGGCATGGTACCCACGGTAGGGGAGACGGTGGCATAGTTGCTGAAGAACAGGAACGAGCCTACCGCCGCCAGGAATGAACCGATGATGAAGGTGACGGAGATGACGGTGTTGATCTTGATGCCCATGAGCCGGGCGGTCTCAAAGTCACGGGAGGCGGCACGCATGGCCAGGCCCACCCGGGTCTTTTTCACCAGCAGCAGCAACAGCACGATCAGCACGATGGTGAGGATGGGGGTGATCACTGTCACCCGCTTGGTCTCGATGCCGCCCACGTTGATCCAGTCGGAGATCCAGGGCAGGGAGGGATACTGCTGGGGCTGACCGCCGGTGATGTACCACATCAGGTTCTGCAAAAGATAGCTCACGCCGATGGCGGAGATCATCACGCTCATCCGGGGCGCCGAACGCAGGGGCTTATAGGCCAGGCGTTCCACCAGGAAGCCCAGCAGCACCGTGACGGCGATGGTGAACAGGACGGCCGCACCCAGCGGCATGGCGGTGATGGCGTAAAACATCACGAAGCCGGCCACGGTGAAGATATCGCCGTGGGCGAAGTTGATCAGGCGCAGAATGCCGTACACCATGGTGTAGCCCAGGGCGATGAGGGCATACTGCCCGCCTACGGAGATGCCCGGCAGCAGCCAGGACAAGGCGGTTTGGAAGAATTGATCCATATACGTACTCCTTTTCGGAATCTATGCGCCGTTTTTCCAGAATGCGACGGTACCGCCGCCGGCTGGAAAAGCGGCGTATGCAAGGTATATGGGGCAGCGGAGGGATCTCCCCCCGCTGCCCCCATGGGGAAAATTCAGTTGGTGTTACTTGTTCAGGCCCTGCTCCTTCACGGAGTAGAACTCACCCTTCTCGGTATCAACACCCTTGATGAAGATGATGTTCTTATCCACATCGCCTTCGTCGTCAAAGACCACGTCGCCGGTGACGCCGGTGTAGGACACGCCGGCCAGAGCCGTGGCGATGGCGTCGGAATCGGTGGTGTCAGCGGCCTTGATGGCCTCAATGGCTACCATGTAGGCGTCATAGCCCAGAGCGGACACGGCGGAGACGGTGTCGGTACCGCCGTTGTTGTTGAGCTTATCGCTGTTGGCGTTGAGCCAGCCCTGGAAACCGCTCATGAACTCAGCAGCCATCTCGGAAGCGCCAGCATCATAGAAGGTGGAGAAATATACATCCGCACCGGACTTGGTGGCGGCCTGCAGGATCACGGCATCGTCCCAGGTATCACCGGCGATGATGGGGATACCGGCGGAAGCGGCCTGGTCAATGAGCAGGGAAGCCACGGTGGTGGAGGTGGGAGCAAAGATCACATCGGCGTTGGCATTCTTGGCGGCGGTGATGAAGCCGGACATATCCGTGTTACCGGCGGGGTTCTGGTCGGCTACCACCTGGATGCCCAGACGCTTGCACTCCTGGGTGAAATACTCGCCCAGACCCACAGAATAGTCGTCGCCCAGCTCGGTAAGAACGTAAGCTACCTTGGCGTCGAACTCATCCTTGGCCAGGTTGGCCAGCACGCTACCCTGGAAGGGATCCAGATAGCACACACGGAAGTAATAGGGGTTGCCCAGGGTCACGCCGGGGTTGGTGCAGGAGCAGCCGATGGCGGGAATCTTGGCCTCCTCAAACACGGGAGCGGCCGCCATGGATACGCCGGAACCATAGGAACCCAGTACGATGGACACCCCTGCGCTCACCAGCTGCTGGGCAGCGGAAACGCCCTTGTCGTTCTCGGACTGGTTATCCACCTCTACCAGCTCCACCTTATATTCCTCGCCGCCGATGGTGACGGTGGGAACCACGGAGTTGGCATACTCGATGCCCAGAACCTCTTTCTTGCCGCCGGCACCGTTGGCACCGGAGGAAGGCTCATACACACCGATCTTGATGACCTTGTCCCCGCTGCTGCCGCCGGACGGGGTCTTTTCCCCACAGGCCGCCAGGCCAAGGACCATTACAGCTGCCAATGCAAGAGCAAGCAATTTCTTCATTTCATCGTCCTCCTTGTTTCGTTTCGGGCTCGCTTTTTATAGAAAGATGGGGCCCGGGCAAATGCGCCGTTGCATCTATTATACTGGTTATCTTCAAAAATGCAAGAACTTTTAGAGCACAAATATGGCAAAAACAAGGCTATTTTAATAGAAAAATGCACAGATTGTCCGTAAACCGCACACAGGAGAAAACGCACAGACAAAAAACATTTGTTTTTATTGTGTGGACATGCCGTTTTTTGCGATTTTTCGTAGGAAAAGGTGATAAGCCGAAAAATGAGTGTGTCCGCCTGTGAAAGACATATGTACAAGAAAAAATCCCGGTACCGGAAGGTACCGGGAGGGAGATTACAGTTCCGTGTGGTGGGGGACGTCGTCAGACATCCGGGAAGAGGGATCCTCTTGGGCGGGTGTGGGATGTGTGTGATCCTGGGGATGGGTGCGCCACTCGGACATATCGATGGGCTCATTTTCCTCAAAGAGGTCAAAGTAGTCCTTGTCACGGAGTACCGGCCGGCGGCGTTTCCAGATGGCGGTGATGGTGGGATACAGAACGATGGCGATGAGTCCGCCGGAGAAACCATTGTTGTACAGGTTCAGACCGGCTACCGGGCCGCCGGTCTGGAGTACCAGCGCTGAGTGGATGAAGCCTGCCAGAATGCCGAAAGGCCAGCCGAAGTGACCGGCGATGGGGGCCAGTGTGGTGCCGAACAGACCTGCCAGCTGCAAGGGAGGATAGTTGGGCAGATGGTGCATGCCCAGAGCGCCCAGGGCGATGCCCACCATCACCGGCAGGACGTTCCGGGGATTCTTGCCGAAGGCACCAAAGCCCATCATGGTGAAGAAGCCGCCAATGGTGGGGCCGTTGAGCTGACCGTCGATGAGCAGAACATAGGCCATGCCCAAAAGACCGTTGATGCCGATGTTGATGAGAACCGGACCGCCGCCAAACATCCGCAGGTAATCGCTGGGGGCCCGGCCGGTGGTGCTTAAAAGCCGGCGATAACTGGCCCAGACGGCCCATACCGGCAGCGGTGTAGCAAACAGGCCCAGCAGGATCAGCGTTACGCACAGAATGATCAGCACGATACTGAACTGCAGATTATAGCCGCTGGCCCAGTACAGTACGGAGTCCGGCTTGTCGCCGAAGGCGGTAAGGACCGGTACGATCATCATGGCCATGAGGCCGCAGGCAAAACCGGTATTGTATAGATTCATGCCATTTTGAATTTTATAGGTATAAGCAGACAGCGGCGGCATCAGGAATCCCACGACCAGCCCGGCAACGAATCCAAGAGGCAGGCTGGCATGGATGCTGCCCAGCGCCATATAGCTGACCAGTGGGGCCAGCGAGGTAGCCAGCAGCGCCACGGAAGCGTATTTGGAAAAGGGTTCTTTCTGATAGCGGGCATACAGCCAAGTGCCCAGGATGATGGGCCAGATATTGAAAAGGTTTTTCCCGAAGAGGGAGAAGCCTGCCATGAGTCCCATCTCCACGATGGTGAAGCCGTTGTAAGGATCTCCGGAAAAACGGATGATGCAGATGGACACAATGGTCACCAGCCCGGCATTCACCAGCGCTGCGCCGGGTCCTGCGATGAATACGTAGTCGGTAATCAGCAGATCCTGCATGGTGATAATCTTGTAAAGACCCTTCAGGATCTCTGCCGGCGGCTGCAGAAACAGACCCAGCAGGATCAACCCGATGGAAAAAGCCATGGTAGCCGGGAAAATATTTCGGTTACGTTGGTGCAATAGATACCCCTCCTTTGCTCATGATGCCACCAGACGTTTATATTCCGTTAAATTTATTATATCGGGTAAAAAGGGCCATAGCAACAGCTATTTTGCGAGAAAATAAGTATTTTTTAATTGCAAATCTCCGGAACGAACGGAATGTATGGTACGGGACACGGGCAGAGAGGGACTCCCGCAGGCTATGAGAACAGGGAAAAAGAGCGGCGCTGCAGCGCCGCTCTTTTTGCGTTCAGATTCAATTTTTGCCGCTGCGCAGGGCCATGGCGGTGATGAGTGCCGTCAGCGGGATGGCGAGAATCACACCTATGCTGCTGGCTACGGCGCTGATGAGCTCCACAGAGAAGAAAGAGGAGCTGATGAGCTGTGTGGCCGACAGGTTCAGGGTAGAGAAGTACAGGATCAGGGTAAAGCTGCTGCCCAGGAAGGCCAGCACCAACGTGTTGGTCATGGTGCCTACCATATCCCGGCCCACATTCATGCCGGACCGGAACAACTGTCCCCGGGTGAGCGCCGGATTGGCGGCGCTGATCTCACACAGGGAGGAGGCCAGCCCCATGGTCACATCCAGTACTGCGCCCAGCGTACCCACCATGATTCCCGCTGTCAGCAGACCCCGCAATCCGATGGAGGACCCCGCCTGCCGCAGCTGCAGCAGCGGCTCCACATCTGTCAGACGCAGACCGCTGATCCGGGTCAGCTGCTGGGCCAGAATGGCAAAGCCCATGGCCACTGCCGTACCGGCGATGGCGCCCAGCATGGCGCACACCGTCTTGCGCTGTACGCCGCCCAGAATGGTCATGGTCACCACGGCGATGAAGGCGCAGCAGGCGAATACCGTTACCAGCGTAGGAGCGCCCTTGACGAGGGCGGGGATCAATACGAAGAACAGGGTAGCCAGGGTCACCGCCAGCCCCAACAGGGATTTGGCTCCGGTTTTGCCGCCTACCAGCACCGCTGCCAGCAGGAACAGCACCACAACGATGCAAAGGGGTACCAGGCGGTTGTATTCAAATACCGTGGCAGTATGGGTCCCGTCTTTATAGGTGGAGATCAGCAGTACGGCGCTGTCGCCCTCCCGCAGCGGTTCTCCGTACAGGGGCCCCACATAGTTGTAGACCTGGAGCGTTTCTCCGGTGTACTGCCCGGAGGTCACCTCTGCCAGCAGCAGCTGCTGGCCGCGCCAGCCCCCGTCATCTGTGGGGCTCTGGGTGGTATCGTCTGCCAGGATCTGCAGCACTTTGGCGGTTTCGTATTCGGCGTATTCCTCCGGCTGTACCGAACCTTCCTGAGTCGGACGCACCGCCAGTATGGCAGCGGTAAACACCGCCGCTGCGGCCAGCAGCACCACACAGCCGGGCCAGTTGTGCCGGAACCATCCGGCAGGTGAAAAGGTGTGCTTTTTCATGGGACAAACCCTCTCTGCTCCGCACCGGCCCTGCAGGACAAATCCTTGCGTCCGGCACTGGTTTTCTGTGGAAACGATACCATTTCCGTCAAATGCTGTCAAGTCCGGCGGGGGCCTGTCGGCTGTCGGCGAAGCAAAAAGTGTGTAAAATTTTTGGATAATTCGTTAAAAGCCTATGGCTTTTTCGCAAACGCCATGGTATAATTTGCCTATACGTTGTGACGTAGAAAACTTTTGTGAGAGAAAGGAAAGGATGGTAGGAAGGATGCGAAAAACCATGAGAAGCAGGATCTCAGCGGCGCTGCTGGCGCTGGTGATGCTGCTGTCCCTGATTCCCACCACCGTATTTGCGGTGGAATCAGCGACGTGGGAGGAAGTGGATTTCTCTGAAATCCAGTCCACAGATACCATTGCCATTACGGTATATGGCAGCGCAACAGACAAGACCTATGTACTCAAAAACAATGGCGGGACTTCTACTTGGGGGCCGGCCGCAGTGTGGGACAGCAGCAATACTGCTGATACCACATGGTATTGGAACATCGTGCCGGTAGAAGGCGGCTATCGCATCTACCCGGCAGGCAGCACGGAAAGCTGGCTCTACTGCACAGACAACAATAATGGTCTGCGGGTAGGCGATACAGCTGAAACTGTGTGGAACCTGGACGCAAATGGTTATCTGGCCTGTGTGGATATGGGCGGCAATACCCGCTATATGGGTGTCTATGACAACAATGGCGGCAATACTTCTGGGATTAATCCCAATTTCCGTACTTACAAAAATATCACAGGCAATACCAAGAATCAGGAAACCAAGTTTTATAAGCTCAACGGCGAGGGCGGCGGTACCGGCCCCGTAGAGCCGGAGACCATCACCATCGCTGAGGCACTGGAAGCTGCCGAGGGTACGAAGGATCTCACCGTCAAGGGCGTGGTGACTCTGGTAGACGGCCAGAACGTCTATCTGCAGGATGCCACCGGCGGTATCTGCGTCCGGATGAGCAGCAACTTCTCGGATATCAAGCTGGGCGATACCATCATCGGTACCGGCAAGCGGGCTGATTATAACGGCCTGCCTCAGCTGGGAAATTCCACCTATGAAAAGTCCTCCGGCCTGAAGCTGGAGCCCAAGGTCACCACCATCGGCGCGCTCACCCCTGCCGATATCGGCACCTATGTGACGCTGCAGAACGTGGAGGTCACCGAGGTCTATGACAACAACGGGGAGTATAAAAACCCCAACATCACCGTCAAGGATGCCAACGGTGACACCATCCAGCTGTATAAGGCTGTGGTGGACAAGACCGCTGTGGCTGTGGGTGACGTCATCACCATCACCGCTGCGGTGAGCGTTTACAAGACTACGCTGCAGCTGCGCAACACCACCGCCGATGAGATCGATCTGGACGGCACGCCTGCCGGCCCCATCGCCAACGGCGACAAGGTGGTCATCTACAACCCGGCCCACGGCAAGGCTCTGTCCGGTGAATATACCGGCTTCTATAATAAGGGTACCGATGTTACCGTATCCGGCGACACTGTCACCGGCTTCACCGATGCGGATGTGTGGACCGTCATCGACAACGGCGACGGCACCTGGTCCTTCGCCTATGACGGAAAGAACATCGGCATGGGCGACAGCTTCAGCAGCATGCCCCTGGGCGAGAAGAACGACAAGTGGGAGCTGGTGGACAACGGCGACGGTACCTATTATATCAAGAACACCGTCCGCGGCGCTTACATGGAGTGGTACGCCGACAGGAACAACTGGAGCTCCTATAATAAAATCAACGCCGGCCAGGAAGGCCTTTTCAAGCTGAAGTTCTACAAGGTCACCGGCGAGATCCCCGGCGGTGACGGCGAGCTGCCCCAGGTGGGGTCCCGGGTAGTGCTGTACAACCTGGGCTCCCAGGGCGTGCTGGCCGCTCAGAACGACAATGCCACCAGCCCTGCCATTCTCAGTGCTGCGGCTGCCCTGGCTGATCCTGTAAAGGACATCGCCAATGGCGCCCGGACGTTCATTGTGGAGAAGCACGGTGAGTGGTATGCTTTCAGAAATGCCACCGACGGTTATCTCTGCTCCGACGGTACCGGCAATAACGCCTACTATTCCAAGACGTACAGCGAAGCTGCCGACTGGAAGCTGGAAGCCTATAACGGCGGCTTTACCCTGGAGAGCCGGGTGGCCAAATTCCAGGGCAAGTATTCCCAGTTCCTGGAGTTCTTCGGCGGGGAATACAAGACCTACAGCATGAATAAGGTCACCGATAAGAATATCTTCACCTTCCGGTTCCTGAAGGTGGACAGTTCCGTTCCGGTGGTGGACGGCGTGGTGAATAAGCCTGCCGTGACCTTCGGCCAGCTGGCGGACGCCGTGGTGGGCGTGGACTATCCCGTCAGCTTCACCGTGGAAGCGCCCTTCGGCGTCAAGAGCCTGACGGTGACCTACGGCGGCAAGACCGCCCAGACCACCAATGAGGGCAACGTCTATTCCTTTACCATCCCCGGCGCCGACCTGACGGAGGGCACCCTCTCCATCAGCGTCACCGGTGAGGACAACAAGGATACCAAGATTCAGGGCACTGCCGCCATCACCGTGGTGGACGAGCCGGTGATCACCGCTGTGACTCCTGCTCCCGGCAGTCAGACCCTGGAGAATAAGCGTCCTGAGATCTCCGCCACCGTGGTCAATGCCCAAGACGCTATCCTTACCATGACGGTCAACGGGGAGAAGGTAAACGCCAAGTTTGAAAACGGCGTGCTGACCTATACGCCCGCCGCCGATATGGCTGACGGCAGAGTCAACGTCAACGTGAAGGTGGAGCGCAGCGACGGCGAGACTGCCGAGAAGACCTGGTACTTCACCGTGGGCAAGGCCCAGTATCAGCTGTACTTCGGCCAGCTCCACTCCCATACCACTTATTCCGACGGCGCCGGTACTCTGGACAACGCCCTGGACTATGTGGCCAACCTGCCTGAGAGCGCCAACGTGGACTTTGTGGCCTTTACCGACCACTCCAACTATTTCGATGCTTCCGGCAACGCCAACCCCGAGGCTGCTCTGTATGATCCGTCCCAGATGACGCCCGACAGCGCCAAGATGTGGGCGGAATACACCGGCGCTATGGACGATTTCAATGCTGAAAACGCCGGTGAGCTGGTGGCTCTGGGCGGCTTTGAGATGACCTGGTCCGGCGGCCCCGGCCATATAAATACCTTCAATACCGAGGGTATCGTGTCCCGGAACAATACCACCCTGAACAATAAAACCAGCGATGCAGGCCTGCGTGCCTACTATGCCCTGCTGAGCAAGACGGAGCTGGCGGATTCCATCAGCCAGTTCAACCACCCCGGCAGCACCTTTGGCACTTTCTCCGACTTCGCCTATTGGGATGCCGTGGCGGATACCCGCATCCAGCTGGTGGAAGTGGGTAACGGCGAGGGCCAGATCGGTTCCGGCGGTTACTTCCCCAGCTATGAGTACTACACCATGGCTCTGGATAAGGGCTGGCATGTAGCACCCACCAACAACCAGGATAACCACAAGGGCAAGTGGGGCAATGCCAACGATGCCCGTGACGTGATCCTGGCGGACGACCTGTCCGAAGAGGGCCTGTATGAGGCCATCCGCAACTATCGTGTCTACTCCACCGAGGATAAGAACCTGGAGGTCAACTATACCGTCAACGGCCTGATGCTGGGCTCTATGATCGAGGAAGTCCCCGAGAAGCTGAACATCGCCGTTTCGGTGAACGATCCCGATTCCTCTGATTCCATCGCCAAGGTGGAAGTCATCGTCAACTCCGGTAAGGTGGCCTATTCCTGGTCCGCTCCCGATAAGGGCGAAGAGCTTACTGTGACCCTGGATCCCACCTATTCCTACTACTACATCCGCGTCACCCAGGCTGACGGCGATCTGGCGGTCACCGCTCCCGTGTGGGTGGGCGAGAGCCTGAAGCTGGGCATCTCCGAGACCAAGTGCGATACCGATATCCCCGTCACCGGCGAGGAACTGACGGTGGAGACCACCCTCTTCAACAGCGAGAGCAGCGAGGCTACCGTGTCCACCGTGACCTACACCGTGGGCAGTGAAGTGCTGTATGTGGACAAGACCGGCTATACCATCCCGGCTTCCGGTACCCTGAACATCCCCTTCCAGTGGACCCCCGAGTCCGCCAAGGTGACCACCATTACCGTCACGGCCGTGGTGGAGCTGGATGACGTGGAGTATACCTTCACCAAGGACATCACCCTGGATGTGCAGGATGCCGACCGGCTGGTGTACATCGGTGTGGATGCTTCCCACTACAACGAGTATGTCAACGGCAACTATAAGGACAACATGGGCAACTTTACCAAGCTGGCGTCGGAGTACAATGTCCGTGTAGTGACTCTGAATACCAGAGACGAGCTGATTGCTGCCGCTGAGAATCAGGACGGCAAGTACGCTGCCCTGATCCTGACGGCTCCTTCCCGCCGTGACGGCAGCAATCTGCGTGATAATTACGCCACCTACTCCGATGACGAGATCGCAGCCATTGCCGCATTCAATGATGCCGGCGGTACCGTGATCCTGGCGGGCTGGTCCGACTACTATGAGCATTACGCTGACTTCCCCAAAGAGGATCACATGGCTGCCCAGCAGAACAAACTGCTGGCGGCTCTGGGCTCCAACCTGCGGATCGGCGACGATGCCACCAATGATGACCAGCTCAATGGCGGTCAGACCCAGCGTCTGTACTTCTCCACCTACAACTGGGATAACTTCCTGATGGAGGGTGTGGAGTTCGATGCCGAGCATCCCAATGACCGGCTGTACTCCCAGGTATTCAGCCAGTACGGCGGCGCTTCCATCTATGCGGTGGATGGCGAGGGCAATCCCACCACTACGCTGCCTGATACCGTCAGCCCCGTGGTCTTCGGCCATGCAAGCACCTATGTCACCGACAGCGACAATGACGCACAGGGTCCTGTGGATGGCGTGAAGTACGACATCGGCGGCGGTGATAACCGGCTGATGGTGCTGGCCACCGAGCAGCAGGAGGGCAAGGGCATGATCATCGTGTCCGGTGCGGCCTTCATGTCCAACTTCGAGGTACAGGCTACCGTTGAGGACAACAACGCTGAGAAGAACTACTCCAACTACACCATCTGCGAGAACCTGCTGGCCCGTATCAACCCGGTGGTGATCTCCCCCATCGCCGATGTCCAGGCCGAGGAGGAAGAGGGCGTCAAGTTCACCATCGAGGGTGTGGCTACCTCCAATGCCTCCGGTTATGACAAGAGCACCGCTTTCTTCGACTGCATCTATCTGCAGGACGCCACCGGCGGCATCAATGCCTTCCCTGTGGCCGGCAACTTCAAGGAGGGCGACATCCTCCGTATCACCGGCACCACCTCCTCCTATCAGGGAGAGCGGCAGATCAATGTCCTGAGCGTGGAGAAGATCGGCGAGACCGATCCCGTGACGCCTAAGGAAGTCACTGCCCAGCAGATCAACGACGGTTCCGTCCTGGGCCAGCTGGTGCGGCTCAAGGGTACCGTGGTGAGCTTCCAGAAGGAGCAGGGCCTGGTCCAGACCATTATCGTCAAGGATGCCGACGGTAACGAGGCCCGTGTATTCATCGACGGCTATATCACCACCGATGCCGATGTGAAGGATCTGGCGGTGGGCTGCCAGATCGATGTGGTGGGCTGCGCCTCCTATGACAACAGCTTCGCCGGCGCACCTGCCCGGATCCGTATCCGTGACCGTGCCGACATTGTCTGCACCGCAGGCAGTGGCACCACCGATCCCGACGATGGTGACGGTGACGGCGGTGAGACTTCCCCCGGCACCGGCGATACCGCTCAGCCCATGGTAATGCTGATGGTGGCGCTGACCTCCGCCGTGGCACTCACCGGCATGGTGTGCTATCGCAGAAAGCGCCGCAACGGCTGAGAATGCCAAGCGCTGAACACGCCTGAAAATCCATAAAGCGCAGCGGCGGCAGGGGAGACCCTGCCGCCGCTGCATATACCGAATGTCAAAAAGGCCGGCAGGATACGTCCTGCCGGCCTTTTTGACACTTTTCAGATGCTCTCGTGGAAGGTGCGCTTGATGACCTCCAGCTGCTGCTCCCGGCTGAGACGGTTGAAGTTCACCGCATAGCCGGATACCCGGATGGTCAGGGTGGGGTACTGATGGGGATGCTCCATGGCATCCAGCAGGATCTGCCGGTCCAGCACATTGACGTTCAGGTGGTGGGCGCCCTGTACGAAGTAGCCGTCCAGAATGGCCACCAGATTCCGCTCCCGGTCGGCCTGGGTCTTGCCCAGAGCCTGGGGCACGATGGAGAAGGTGTTGGACACGCCGTCCTGGCATACGTCGCAGTAGGGGATCTTGGCCACGGAGTTCAGGCTGGCCAGAGCCCCGTTTTCATCCCGGCCGTGCATGGGGTTGGCACCGGGGGCAAAGGGCTCCCCGGCCTTCCGGCCATCGGGGGTGGCGCCGGTCTTTTTGCCGTACATCACATTGCTGGTGATGGTGAGGATGGACAGGGTGTGCTTGGCATGGCGGTACAGGGGATGGGCTTTCAGCTGCCGGGAGAAGTAGGACACCACTTCTACCGCCAGATGGTCCACCCGGTCGTCGTCATTGCCATACTTGGGGAACTGGCCTTCCACCTGGAAATCCACGGCAACGCCCTGTTCATTGCGGATAGGACGGACCTTGGCATAGCGGATGGCAGAGAGCGAATCGGCGGCGATGGAGAGTCCCGCCGCACCGAAGGCGGCCAGACGTTCTACCTTGGTATCGTGGAGGGCCATCTGACTGGATTCGTAGGCGTATTTATCGTGCATGTAGTGGATGATGTTGATGGTATCCACATACAGCTCCGCCACATAGTCCAGCACCTTGCGGTAGTTGTCCATCACGGTGTCGAAGTCCAGCGCTTCCGATGTAATGGCCGGGATGTCCGGTACCACCAGCTTGCCGGTGCGCTCATCCACACCGCCGTTGATGGCGTACAGCAGGCTCTTGGCCAGATTGGCCCGGGCGCCGAAGAACTGCATCTGCTTGCCCACGGTCATGGCGGACACGCAGCAGGCGATGCAGTAGTCATCGCCGTACAGCGGGCGCATGAGGTCGTCGTTTTCATACTGGATGGAGTCGGTGGCGATGCTCATCCGGGCGCAGTAGTCCTTGAAGGCCTGGGGCAGATCCTGGCTCCACAATACCGTGAGATTGGGCTCCGGGGCGGTGCCCAGATTGGTAAGGGTGTGGAGATAGCGGAAGCTGGTGCGGGTCACCAGGGGCCGGCCGTCCAGTCCCATGCCGCCCAGCACTTCCGTGACCCAGGTGGGATCGCCGCCAAAGGCTTCATTGTATTCCGGCGTCCGCAGATGCCGGATCAGCCGCAGCTTGATGATGAACTGGTCGATGAGCTCCTGCGCTCCCTCTTCGTCCAGTACTCCGGCCTCCAGATCCCGTTGGAGATAGATGTCCAGGAAGGTGGAAGTGCGGCCCAGGGAGGTAGCGGCGCCGTTGTTCTCCTTGGCACCCGCCAGATAGGCCAGATACAGGTTCTGCACCGCCTCTCGGGCGTTGGCGGCGGGACGGGATACGTCGCAGCCGTAGCGCCGGGCCATATCCGTCAGCTGCTGCAGGGCCTGGATCTGCATGCTGACCTCCTCCCGCAGGCGGATGCGCTCATCGGTCATGGGGCCGTCCAGGGTCTCCAGATCCTGCTGCTTGGCCCGGATCAGGGCGTCCGTGCCGTACAGAGCTACCCGGCGGTAGTCTCCCACGATGCGGCCTCGGCCATAGGCATCCGGCAGACCTGTCAGGAGCCCTGCGGACCGGGCCAGCCGGGTGCGCCGGGGATAGGCGTCAAAGACTCCCTGATTGTGGGTCTTGCGATACTGAGAGAAGTGGCGCAGAATGTCCGGATCCAGCGCATAACCGTATTCCGACAAAGCAGATTCTGCCATCCGCAGTCCGCCGTACAGGTTCACGATGCGCTTCAGGGGCGCGTCGGTCTGCAGGCCCACCACCACCTCATTATCCCGGTCAATATAGCCCGGCTCAAACTGATCGATGCCGGAGATGCGGTGGGTCTCCACATCCAGGATCCCCTTTTCCATCTCCTCCACAATGAGGGCGTGAGCCTTTTCCCATACCTTGGCGGTACGGGGAGAGATGGGGGAGAGGAAGGACTCGTCCCCGGTGTAGGGAGTATAGTTGCGCTGGATGAAATCCCGGACGTCGATCTCCCGGGTCCAGCTGCCGGTTTCAAAGCCTTTCCAGGCGTTCTGCTGCAGTTCCATGTGAAGCTCCTCCTTGTTCCTTTCGTTTTACCAGTTCATCCAATTGCCGCTGCCAGTCCAGCAGGGCCTCTTTCTCCATGGGCGGCACCCCTTCCAGGGGATAGGACAGCCCCAGCCGCCGGTATTTGGGGACGCCCAAGGTGTGGTAGGGCAGCAGTTCCACCCGTTCGACGCCCTTTGTCCGGGACACCAGCTCCAGCAGCGCCTGAAAATGAGCCGCATCATCGGTGAGTCCCGGTACCACTACATGCCGGAGCCACAGCGGGATATCCTGTCGCTGTACTTCTTCCAGAAAATGCCGCCATTCCCGGTTGCCGGAGCCGGTAACCTGTGTGAATCCGGCGTCCGTTGGGTGCTTGATATCCAGCAGCACCAGATCCGTGTGGGCCAGGATGGCGTCATAATTCCCCAGACCGCAGCCGGCGGTATCCAGACAGGTGTGGATGCCTTCCTCCCGACAAAGAGCCAGGGCCTGGGCCAGAAATTCCGGCTGCAGCAGTGGCTCGCCGCCGGAGAAGGTGACGCCGCCCTGCCGGCCGTAGTAGGGCCGGAACCGCCGCAGCTTGTCCACCAGCTCCCGGGGCTGCAGCAGCTGCGCCCCGGACGACTCTGCTTCCCAGGTGTCGGGGTTATGGCAGTAGCGGCACCGCAGACCGCAGCCCTGCAGGAATACCATCGTCCGGATCCCGGGCCCGTCCACCAGCCCCATGCTCTCGATGGAGTGGATTTTTCCCTGCATTTCACCGCACCTCCCTTGAAAATCGTAAGCTTCTTCTTTTCTGTGCGTTTGGATAACAAAAAAACCGACGTGCTGAGCCCTTGTCAAGTGCCCAGACGGTCGGCCGATGTCCCGATCATACTCCCCGTGGTCTATTCCACTTATTTCCGTCAGTTGTATGATCCTCTGATAGGAGAATACTATATCTTGTGGTTTGTGTCAAGAGCGGATTGTCGGAAAGAAGAAAAAAACGTTCTCCTGCCTGGCAGGAGAACGACGGTTTTTGCAGAAAGGGTAGAAGAGCACCACTACAGGGGATGTCTCCGGTCGCTGACGCCCAGAAGATAATCGATGCTGGTGTTGTAGAATCCGGCCAGCTTGATGAGAACCTGAGTGGGAATATCGTTTTCCCCGGTTTCGTACTTGGAATAGCCGGTCTGGGACATCCCCAGAAATTTTGCCACCTGCGTCTGGTTCAGATCTGCATCCTCCCGCAGATCTCGGAGTCTGTTCATGGCGCTCACCTCAAGGAAAGTATGGCATAACCTGAAACAGAGTATTTACATTTAATCTGTATCAGGTCATTAAGGATTCCAATTCAGGTAGAGACAGGCCTTTTATCAAAATGGAATCCACCTTAGTATCAATGACGAAAGCTTTGATTTTAGCCAAGGCAGTAAAATAATCCGCATCGCCAATAATTGAATCTTTGCTTGTGCTGACGAAAACCATTTTCCATTCAGATACAGGCTTTCCATCCACTGCGTATTGGGTTTGGGGTGCTTTTGGCAGCACAGTTTCAGTTCCTTCTGTTAATGCAATTGCACCAAAAGGCGTACCATCTGGCTTTCCATAAAATTTGGCTTTAGCCACATACGCATTGTCCCAATCTATGGATTTTTCCGTTCTTTTCAGTTTGCCCAAGAATCCCATTGCATTTCCTCCATACAAATATTCCCCTATATTACATTAAATTGAATTAAAAATGGCATATATCCTTGCCACAAGATGTTGGATTGACTTGGAATGCTGCAAGACTAATTCTCTTTGATTTCAATAATTTCAAAAATAGGATTATTCAGTTCTGGCATTTCTTCTATGAGCTTGGAAAGAAACAAATCTTTATTGTAGTTATCCTCAACAGAAAATACCTGTTCATAGTATCCATTGAGAGCTTTGAGTGCTTTATCATTGCAAAGATTGCCTGTAGGAGAGATATTTTTTTCCCTTGCAATAACACGAATTAATTTCATTGTATCACTCCGCTTTCCTTGTAATCGATGGGACGCAACTTGATTATATCAGGTTGTATTTGTCATTGCAAACGTGCTCCGCTGCGGCTGCGCTTTTCGGACACGGAAACAGGCGGTCGGCAGCAGGAATAAAAATGAAGAAACGTCGGAGCAAAGTGTACTTTGCTCCGACGTGGCACCCCCGGCGAGAATCGAACTCACAACGAACCCTTAGGAGGGGTTTGTTATATCCATTTAACTACGGAGGCGAGTTTTGATGCACTGAGGGAATCAAAATATTGCCTTTCGATTATACCTGCCGCCGACAGGTTTGTCAATGTGCCGGAAGTGGGCCGCAGAGGAGGAAAAAGGGGAGAGTATGCCGGAAAAGGGCTTGCAATCCGGAAATAATGAGACTATTATATATAAGTTGAGCCAAGATACAAATAGAGAAACTTGTGCCCTATGGGGCACAGAGGAGACGATGTGATATGCAGAACAATCAACTGAGGAATGTAGCCATCATCGCCCATGTTGACCACGGCAAGACGACTCTGGTGGACGAGATGCTCAAACAGGGCGGTGCCTACCGGGCCAATCAGGAGACGGTAGACCGGGTGATGGACTCCAACGATCTGGAGCGGGAACGGGGCATCACCATCCTGGCCAAGAATACGGCCATCCAGTATGGCGATACCAAGATCAATATCGTGGACACCCCGGGCCACGCCGACTTCGGCGGCGAGGTGGAGCGGATCCTGAAGATGGTCAACGGCGTCATTTTGTTGGTGGATGCCGCTGAGGGCCCCATGCCCCAGACCCGGTTCGTCCTGTCCCGGGCCCTGGAACTGGGACACCGTGTCATCGTGGTCATCAATAAGATCGACCGTCCGGATCAGCGGATCCACGAGGTCATTGACGAGGTGCTGGAACTGCTGTTGGATCTGGATGCCACGCCGGAACAGCTGGATTCCCCCATGCTGTTCTGCTCGGCCCGGCAGGGTACGGCGTCCTATTCCCCCGATGTGGCGGGCACGGATCTCAAGCCCCTGTTTGATACCATTCTGGATTATATCCCGGCGCCCCAGGCAGATCTGGACCAGCCTTTCCAGATGCTGGTGTCCGCCATCGACTACAATGAATTTGTAGGCCGCATTGCCATCGGCCGGGTAGAGCGGGGCCAGCTGCAGCAGAACCAGGAGATCGCCGTGTGCAACTACCATGCACCCGACGCCCCGGCCAAGAAGGCCAAGGCCGTCAGCATGTACGAGTTCGACGGACTGGGCAAAAAGC
The DNA here is from genome assembly GCA_944385395.1 of uncultured Oscillospiraceae bacterium. GTDB lineage: Bacteria > Bacillota > Clostridia > Oscillospirales > Oscillospiraceae > Vescimonas. Next base: position 25,908 of record CALWXA010000029.1, read on the forward strand.
CCATCACGCTGGCCACTGCCGGCAATATCATTGCCATGAGCGGTATCGGTGAGATCACCATCGGCGACACCATCTGCGCTCCCGATTGCGTGGAGCCGCTGCCTTTCGTGAAAATCAGCGCTCCCACGGTGGAGATGACCTTCTCGGTGAATGACTCTCCCTTTGCTGGCCGGGAGGGTAAATTCGTTACCTCCCGCCAGATCCGGGACCGGCTGATGCGGGAAACCCTGAAGGATGTGTCCCTGCGGGTCACAGAGCTGGAAGGCAGCACAGACGCCTTCAACGTGGCAGGCCGCGGCGAGATGAGCCTGTCCATTCTGATTGAAACCATGCGCCGGGAGGGCTATGAATTCCAGGTGTCTCCTCCCCGTGTGCTGTATCGTACTATCGACGGTCAGCGCTGCGAGCCGTTGGAGCGTCTGGTAGTGGACGTGCCGCCGGATGCCGTGGGCGCCGTCATTGAGAAGCTGGGCAGCCGCAAGGCGGATCTTCTGGAGATGAATCCTGTGGGCAACCGGATGAAGATCCAGTTCCTGATTCCCTCCCGGGGCCTGTTCGGCTACCGCAACGAATTCCTCACGGATACCAAGGGTGAGGGCATCATGGCTTCGGTGTTTGAAAAGTATGCACCTTACAAGGGTGAACTGAGTCGCCGCGGCACTGGTTCCCTGGTGTCCTTTGAGACCGGGGAAGCGGTGGCCTATGGCCTGTTCAATGCCCAGGAGCGGGGCGCTTTGTTCATCGGCCCCGGCGTGAAGGTCTATGAGGGTATGGTGGTAGGTGTCTGCCCCAAGCAGGAGGACGTGGTGGTGAACGTCTGCAAGCGCAAGCAGCTGACCAATATGCGTGCCGCCGGCAGCGATGAGGCCCTGCGCCTGGTACCGCCCCGGAAGCTGAGCCTGGAGCAGTGCCTGGAGTTCCTGGCCGACGACGAGTTGTTGGAGGTTACACCCGAAAATCTTCGGATTCGTAAGACCATTCTCAACCACGAACAGCGCATGAAGTCTCTTCACAGGAAAAAATGACCAAATAAAAAAGGCCTGCAGCGAAACGCGCAGGCTTTTTTGCCGCCAGACAGTAGACAAAGCGTGAATTATCTGTTAAAATGATAAAACAAATCGGAAACGATTCCGGGTTGAAAAAAGCACGGGATAGGGAAAGGAGCAGAATATGAAGTTTGCACCGCTGCTGCCTACCGGAGAGGTGGAGCCCAGAGACGAATACACCCAGGCACGGGAGATTGGCCCGGTGCGGGTGGGGGAGGAGCATCTTTTCTTCCGGGACCGGCGTAAGGTCTACTTCATTCCCTATACGCAGCTGGAGCGCTGCTTCCGCCGGGTGCTGCTGATCCCGGCCAAGATGTGCTGTGGCCGTGGGGATCTGGCGGTAGAGCATCTGGTGCTGTGTGCCCAGGGCCGGGAGCTGGCGCAGATCCGTCTGCCCGGAGAGCGGGCGGGAAAGATGCTCCTGGAGGAGATCGCACGGCTGGCACCGGGCGTCCTGATCGGAAAACCCGGCCAAACAGCGGAAGATTCCTGATTTTTCCAAGAATTTGTGAAGAATTTTTCGTATAACGGGTCTTGTCTTTTTCTGTAAACGGCAGTACAATATGGGGTGCTGTCGGGAGGTCCCGCAGTAATCCATGATGGGAGAGCGTCACATGACTGCCAAGGAAGCCCTGCCGATCCTGCTGAAATCTTATGTTCGGTATTATAATATAAAAGAGGAAGAACCCACGCCGCCTTTCGCCGCCGAAGCGGAGTTTCACTCCCAGGATGTACAGTATTTTCTGTTCAAAAGCGTGCGCATGAACGAGTGGGATTCCCATGAGTATGTGTTCTTTGCCGTCAGCGAGCATCTGACGCTGGAAGAAGCCCGGAAACTGGACGAGGCCGCCTGGCAGACGGGTATGGAGCGGACAGAGGTGGGAGAGCACCATCGCAGCAGCGATGTGCACCTCATCATTCTGGCTGACACCATGGATGATGATGCGGCCCAGTTTCTTAAAAAGCTTCGGCGCTATCAGAGCTATCGCCATGGGCTCCGGGGCTGGAGTCATTTTCGTGTGGTTGCACTGGAGGTTTCTTCAGGGCGTCTGGTCTTTAACCGGATGGGCCAGATCCTGAAAAAGCTCTTTGGCAATATCAAAATCGCAATAAAGGAGAGTAATGAGAAATGACTGCTATTTTGATCATTCTCGCAGCAATTGCTCTGCTGGTCGTGGGCTATATCACCTATGGCTCCTGGCTGGCAAAAGAGTGGGGCGTTGACCCCGACAGAAAGACCCCCGCTATCGAGGTGAATGACGGCGTCGACTACGTGGCCGCCAAGCCCGCCGTCCTCATGGGCCATCACTTCTCCTCCATCGCCGGCGCCGGCCCCATCAACGGCCCCATCCAGGCCTCCGTGTTCGGCTGGGTCCCCGTGTTCCTGTGGTGCGTCATCGGCGGTATCTTCGTCGGCGGCGTCCATGACTTCGGTGCCCTGTTTGCCTCTACCCGTCACGGCGGCAAGTCCGTGGGTGAGATCATCAAGTCCTCCATGGGCGACAGAGCCAAGAAGCTGTTCATCATCTTTGCCCTGCTGGTGCTGATCCTGGTTATCGCCTCCTTCGTCAACGTGGTGGCCGGTACCTTCTATTCCGACAGACTGGGCTTCACCACCAATCCTTCCGGTAATGAGACCACCGCTATGATCTCCATGATCTTCATCGTGCTGGCCGTCATCTACGGTTTCATCACCAACCGCCTGGGCATGAAGACCCTGCCCGCCACCATCATTGGTCTCATCGGTGTATGCCTGACCATCTACATTGGTATGAATTTCGGTCTGGCTCTGGGCCGTACCACCTGGATCGTCATCATCGGCGCGTACATCACCATCGCTTCCCTGGTTCCCGTGTGGATCCTGCTGCAGCCCCGTGACTATCTGTCCAGCTATCTGCTGTACGCCATGATGGTAGTTGCTGTTGTGGGTATCATCCTGTCCGGTATTCCCGGCTTCGGCGGTCCCGCCAACTTCACCATTCCTGCTTTCGTTGGCTGGAAGACCAGCCTGGGCAACCTGTTCCCCACGCTGTTCATCACCGTGGCCTGCGGCGCCTGCTCCGGCTTCCACAGCCTGATTGCTTCCGGTACCACTGCCAAGCAGCTGGCCAATGAAAAGGATGCCAAGCCCATCGGCTACGGCGCCATGCTCATTGAGTCCGCTCTGGGCGTGATCTCCCTGATCGCCGTTGGTATGGTGTTCGACAAGTACACCGGCGGCGAATTCGGTTCCCCCGCTGTTGCCTTTGCTTCCGGTATTGCCACCATGTTCGGTGTGGAGACTTCCGCTATCTACGGCACCATCTATGCTCTGCTGACCCTGGCTGTGTCCGTGTTCGCCCTGACTTCTCTGGACTCCGGCACCCGTCTGAGCCGCTATATGTTCGGCGAGCTGCTGCTGAAGGAAGATGAGGCCACCTGGAAGGACGCTTCCGGCCTGCGCAAGGTCTTTGCCAACCCCGTGGTGAGCACCCTCATCATGGTGATCATCGGCTCCGTGCTGGGCGGTCTGTCCCTGAGCCAGATCTGGGGCCTGTTCGGTGCTGCCAACCAGCTGCTGGCCGGCCTGGCCCTGATGGCTGTGGCTGCCTGGCTGGGCAATGTGGGCAAGAACAACCGCATGTTCTTCATCCCCACCATCTTCATGCTGGCCGCTACCCTCACCAGCCTGGTGCAGACTGTCATCAGCAAGCTGGGCGTGGTGGGTACCGAGACCGCTCACTGGGGCGATTGGTTCCAGCTGCTCTTCGCCGCCGCCATGGCCATCCTGGCTGTGTTCCTGGTGATCGAAGGCGTTATGACCTTTGCCAAGCAGTCTGCTGCTAAGAAGGCTGCCAAGTAATCGCCGCCGCTTATCCGGTTGATTAGAGAATGGAAAAGGACCTCCGGCTTGGGCCGGAGGTCCTTTTTTGCTCTCAGGAAGCTATGAATAATTGCTCTCCCAACAGGAGTGTGGTATCATATTCTTGAGAAAAGAGTCTGCTGATGCAGGAGCTGGAACAGGAGGTCGGAGAGATGACAGGAAACTGGTTGGGTGTAGGTCCCAATATGAAAATCACCCTGGAAAAAGGTGCATGGCACTATGTGATCCGGCTGGATAAGCT
>CALWXA010000030.1 GCA_944385395.1 uncultured Oscillospiraceae bacterium
ACGATGCTGTTGTCGCTCTGCATGGCGTTGATGAGTGCGTGGAAATCCATATCCGTATCCAGCTTGTAGGTACCAGGAGAGATGGTTTCCTTGGCATCGAAGAACACACCGCCGAAGAAGAGGAACAGCATCTTGGAGTCAATGAGCCCGGCGTCCTTCAGCTTGGAGGCTACGGCGCTCACGGAATCACCCTTCTTCACCACTACAGTGGCTTCCTGATAGGGCTTGTTCAGGGCACATACATCGTTGACCATCAGCCAGCCGATTCCCGCCAGCAGGCAGGAGGCCAGCAGCACACCGGCAATATAGATGATACGGTTTCTGACCTTATTGCGCTGTTTGTTATGCTTTCTGCCGCTGCTGCCGCTGTTACCGGCGCTGCCGGAACCGCTGCTATGACGGCGTACCTGCTCGGCATTCCAGCTGGTGGTTTCCGAATTTTTGCGATCAGACATTTGATTTACGTTCCTTTCTTGTTTTCTAAAGCCCCAATCTCGGCCGGACAAGATACCGCCGGCTCACAGCGGGCATACAATAGCACAGAGAAGAACAAGTGAGGTGACAACATGGGCTTTAACAACAATTGTTCCTGCATCTGGCTGATCGTGATTCTTCTTTTGGTGTTCTGCTGCTGCGGCAGCGGCAGCCAGAGCTGCGGAGGCAGAGGCAACGACAGCTGCTGTGCCTGCTGACGAAGTGTCAGGGAAATGGGGCGTCTGAACGGCGCCTCATTTTTCCGCCATCTTACGGGACAAGCAAATCCTCTACCTGCCGGAGCACCTGCTGGTGGATCTCCTCCGCCGGCCGCATACCTTCCGGTCCGGCACAGCAGATTTTCGTCCAGCCGCAGTAGTCGGCCACCCAGGCCCCATTCTCCCGGCAGCGCCGGAGATACGCCTGATCCTGCTCATGGATGTCCGCATGGGTTCCGGTCTGCTGCTCCCGGCGGCGCATCATTTCGCCTGTCAGCTCTGTGGGCACATCCAGATACACAACCCGGGTGGGCTCCGGAAGTCCCAGCAGCCGGTATTCGAAATCAAAGAGCCAATCCAGGAATCCCCGGCGCTCCTCCGGCGGCAGCTTGCTGGTCTGATGGACGGCGTTGGAGGTGGTATACCGGTCGGCGATCAGCAGTCCGCCGCTGCGGTAATAGTCGCCCCAGTCCTGCCGGAAGGAAGCATACCGGTCCACCGCAAAAAACGTAGCAGCGGCGTAGGCGTTGACGTCGTCGGCATTGGAACCGAAGGCACCGGAAAGGTACAGCCGGATCAAAGCCGAGGACTCCTCCTGATACCGGGGAAACTCCAGCTTGCGGTATGCCAGGCCCCGGCGCTCCAGCTCCCGGCACAAAAGACCGGTTTGGGTTGCCTTGCCGGACCCGTCCGTCCCTTCAAATACGATCAGTCTGCCTTTCATATCCGTTTCCTCCGGCTTTCGACACATAACATCATCGTATTTTACCACACCATTCCCCATTTGTCCATGACAAAACCGTCACACTGCCCTTGCGCCCCGCAGCCGCCTGTGGTATGGTATTGCCAAACCAGCGGAAAAAGGAGGCACAGACCATGGCCAGACTGCAGCGTCAGGACTATGTGGGCGATACGGTGTCCATCGCCCGTGATCTGGTGGGCCGGTATCTGGTGCGTCTGCTGCCGGAAGCGACAGTATTGCTGCGGATCACGGAAACGGAAGCCTATGCCGGTGCCCGGGATCGGGCCTGCCACGCCTATGGCTACCACAGAACACGGCGCAATGAAGTGATGTTCGGTCCGCCGGGTCATGCCTATGTGTATCTGATCTACGGTATGCACTGCTGCCTGAATTTTGTCACCAATCCCACAGGCGAGCCGGAGGCGGTTCTGCTGCGGGGACTGGAGGTCCTCCACGGCCATGACGCCGTATCTCTGCGCCGCTGGGGCCTGCCCTGGGATCAGCTAACCCGGCAGCAGCGTATTCATCTGTTGGACGGGCCCGGAAAATGCTGTAAAGCTCTTTCTCTTGACACTTCCTGCAACGGCATGGACCTCACAGGCGAAGAGCTGTACCTCTGCACCGATCCCCGGGATGCAGGATTCCCTCCGGAGCCTCCTCTTGCTTTTACCGTCACCGCCTGTCCCCGGGTGGGCATCGACTATGCCGGGGAAGCCGCCGCCTATCCCTGGCGGTTCTGTCTGATGAAACAATCCTAACCGAAAAGGAGTATTCTCATGCTGATTTTTGATATGGACGGCACCCTCATCGACTCCAACGGCATCTGGCGGGATGTGGACATCGCCTTTCTGGAAAAGCGTGGCCTGCCCTATACCCATGCCTACTATGAGGGGGTGGCCCATACCACCTTTCCTCTGGCGGCGGTCTTTACCAAGGAATTCTGCCATCTCTCCGAATCTGTGGAGGAGATCATGGCCGAATGGATGGAGTTGGCCGGAAATGTGTATGCCGAGAAAGTCCCCGTAAAACCCGGTGTGTTGGCATATCTGGAGCAGTGCCGCCGGCAGGGGGAACGAATGGTGGTACTCACCTCCAGCGTGCCGGTCCATTGCCGCACCGCCCTGGAGCACCTGGGACTGCGCCCATATTTTGAGCGTTTGATCTTCGCCCAGGAACTGCAGATGGAAAAGAAAAATCCCGCCATCTTCCACAAAGCAGCACAGCTGCTGGGTGTAAAGGAGTCTGACTGTACAGTATATGACGATTCCCTGGCCGCCTGCCGCGGTGCCAAAGAAGCCGGCATGCAGGTGGTGGGTGTATACGACGATTATTTTGCCCAGTGCAAGCCGGAAATGCAGCAGCTGTGTGACCGGTTCATTCTCAGCTTTGAAGAGCTGTTGGAACCATAATCCTTTCCGTCCCCATACCATAAGAAGAGGCGCTTGCCCAGCAGGCAGGCGCCTCTTTTTCTTTTCTCTTCCCCTGCGCTTTCTCTTGACAATAGTCCGAAATCGTACTAAAATACCCAGACAGATTCAACCATAGCAAAGGAACGGATACCATGCGGGATCAGATCAAGCTGCTGTGTACCTATTTTTGCAGGCAAAATGAATTGTACGCCGCACTGGCCAAGCGGCAGGGCATCAGCTACAATACGCTGCTGACCCTCTATGCCATCGACCAGGACCAGGGGGCCACCCAGTCCCAGCTGGCCAATATCTGGCTCATTCCCAAGCAGACGCTGAACACCGTCATCCGAAGCCTGATGGAAAAAGGATATGTTACCCTGAAAGCTGGGCAAAATCAAAAGGAAAAGCTGGTATATTTCACCCAGACCGGGCAGGAATACGCCAGCCGTGTGCTGCAGGACGTGTACCGGATGGAGGATCAGGCCATTGCCCAGATCGGTACGCAACAATTCTTCCGGATGGTAGAGATCACCCGGGATTTCACACTTGCTTTTGAGCAGGAGGTCAACCATGGCCAATAACGCACTTTCCGGCCACTTCACCACCAGAAGGCTTCTGTGCTTTGCGCTGCCCAACTTGGTAATGATGGTATTTTTATCCCTCTATACCATTGTGGACGGCCTGTTCATCTCTCGCTACGTGGGTACGCTGGCGCTCTCAGCGGTGAATATGTCCTATCCCATCACCAGCCTGGAGCTGGCCATCGGCATTATGCTGGGTACCGGCGGCAGCGCCATCGTGGCCAAGACCCTGGGAGAAGGCGACCCAGTGACGGCCCGGAAAAACTTCACTTTTATCATCGTCGTTTCTCTGGTCATTTCCGTTCTTTTTCTGATTTTGGGCCTCGTATTCCTGGATCCGCTGCTGCTGCAGCTGGGCACAAGCGAAGCCCAGTTTCCGTATTGCCGGATCTATACCCAAATTCTTCTGCTCTTCTCCCCTGCCCTGTTCCTGCAATGTCTGTTCCAGGTTCTGTTCGTCACCGCCGGCGAGCCACGGCTGGGACTGTATTCCACTGTAGGCGGCGGACTGTGCAATATGGTGCTGGACTGGCTGTTCATGGGCTGCTGGGGCATGGGTGTGGAAGGTGCTGCCATTGCAACCGTCATCAGCTATTGTGTACCGGCGGTGATGGGCCTCGTCTATTTTGGCCTCTGGCGCAAAGGCACACTGTATTTTGTAAAGTTCCGTCCGGATTGGAAGATGCTTGCCTATGCCTGCGGCAACGGCTCTTCTGAGCTGGTCTCCAATCTGGCCAACGCCATTACTACGCTGCTCTTTAACCTGCTGTTTCTGGCCGCCTGGCAGGAGGACGGCGTAGCCGCCATCACCATCGTGATGTACCTGCAGTTCGTATTTTCCGCTGCCTATATGGGCTTTTCCATCGGCGTGGCCCCGGTAATCAGCTACAAATACGGAGCCGGGTCAATACTGCATCTTGAAAGATTGCCTTTGGTTCATCGCCCTGTCCTCTATAGGTGCCTACCTGTTGTCCATGGTCCTGATCCGTCCGGCGCTCTCCTTCTTTACCAACCCGGACAGCCGTGTCTTTCAGCTGGCCATGGACGGGTTCCCCACCTACGCCATCTGTTTTCTCTTCATGGGCCTGAGCATTTTTTCATCCGCCATGTTTACGGCTCTGTCCAACGGCATTGTTTCCGCCGTCATTTCCTTCGGACGTACCTTCGTGTTCCTGGTGCTGGGTCTGCTCCTGCTGCCGGAATGGCTGGGGCCCGTTGGCCTTTGGATTTCCGTTCCCTTTGCGGAATTTTTGGGTCTGCTGGTTTCCGTTGCCTGCCTGCTCTGGGGCCGAAAACGGTATATTCTCCGTCCCTTGTCCCGGGGTGAAACCGGGGAGACTCCATAAAAACGGAAAAGAGGTGCGGCAATGATGAGGTCCCATAACGAAGGTTTTGAAAACAAGTGGTAAAGACAATCGGTACGGTATATTGCAGAAAAATCTAAAATTTAAAGTTGGAGGAAACTGCAATGAAATCATTATTTGAAGAAACAGGCGGGACTTATACACTGCAAGGCGACTATTACTTTCCAAACCTCACTCTGCCAGCCGAAGAAAATAGGCCCATAGGGATATGGGGACAGCGGCACGCAAGGTATCTTAAACAGCACTATAAAGTTCGGTATTACAACCTTCGGACAAGCGGTAAGCTGAACGGTTATCTTGCGGATATCGACAAGCAGGCGGAAGCAATGTTTTCCCGACTGCTAGAACAGATGGCAGAGCATGAGGGCATAACCGAAGAACTGAAAGCCGAACATCCG
>CALWXA010000031.1 GCA_944385395.1 uncultured Oscillospiraceae bacterium
ATTGAACGCGAACGGCCCAGGCCGGTCTCTCTTGGCCTGCGGCCAATTCACCTTCAGACAACCCTGACGGTTTTCTTTCACACTAACCTTCCCTCCGAAACCCCAAATCTTCCGCTTTTTTACAACCTGAAGGGCAGCGGCCTGCAGGCCGCTCCCCTTGCTCTATATGCAACGTTTTTTCCCATTACGCAGGCTGCATTTCACACCGCTGCAGCAGGAAGTCCAGAATCTCCTGTACCGTCTCCTCCTGTCCCGGCGCAGCCTGCAGCGCCGTCCGGCCTCCCTCCGGCAGGAAGTAATACCAGTTCCCCTGAATCCACTTCAGGCTCCCCAGCCGCTGCTCTCCTGCCCGGAAATCGATGTCCCAGTCGTAGCCGCTCTCCTCCAGCGGATAGGTGTTCTCGCCCCCGCCCAGCAGGGTCTCCAGCCGTACCTCCCGGGTGAAGGTCAGCTGCCCCAGCATCTGCTCCATCTCCTGCAGGTTCTGCCCCTCCAGCCGGCAGGCGCCCCATTGGTTATTGCCGCCTTCCTTGTCGAAATAGTTCATCAGCACGGCGCCCCGGTCTGCCTCGATGCCGCCCATCAGTTCCAGGGGCGTCCCCGGCCGGGTATACTGCCACAGCCAGATGCCCACGCCTACCACCAGCAATGCTGCCACGGCGCCCAGCGCCGTCAGGATCTTGCGTTTCATGGCGTCCTCCTTTTTTCCTCGCCCTTGCCGCTTCTTCCGTTCTCTCGCTTTGTATACAGTATATGTGCCGTAATTTCGTTTTTTGTACCCTTATTGTACCACCCCCCCTGTTTCCTGCAAGTCCTTTCCCCTTTTTGTAACTTTTTGTTCCGGTATGGCTGGCAGGTTCCCCCTGTGTCCGGCTGCACATAGAATGGTGGCGGAGAGTTATTTTTTCTCCAGTAAGGAGGCATACGACAGGCATGATGATCGACGTCCGGGACGCGGCATTGACCTACCAGTCCCTGAACGGTGAGGTAGAGGCTCTGCGCCGGATCTCATTTGATATGGCCGAAGGGGAGTTCTGCAGCATCGTAGGGCCCTCCGGCTGCGGCAAGTCCACACTGCTGGGTGCCATTGCGGGGCTGGAGCCCCTGACCGGCGGCACCATTCTGGTGGACGGCCAGGAGGTACGGGGCCCGTCGGAGAAGATCGGGCTGATGCCCCAGCGGGATCAGCTGTTTGAGTGGAAGGACATCTGGAACAATGTGCTGCTGGGCCTGAAGGTACGGGGCCAGGACACGGCGGAGAACCGGAACTACGTCCGGGAGCTTCTGGAACGGTACGGTCTGGCGGAGTTTGCCCGGAAGAAGCCCAGTCAGCTCTCCGGCGGCATGCGCCAGCGCTGCGCCCTGATCCGCACCCTGGCCACCCGGCCCCGGATTTTGCTGCTGGATGAACCCTTTTCCGCTCTGGACTACCAGCCCCGTCTGGCGGTTTCCGCCGACATCCATCATATCCTGCGCCGGGAGCATAAAACGGCGCTGCTGGTGACCCATGACATTTCCGAGGCCATCAGCATGTCCCACCGGGTGATTGTTCTATCCCGCCGGCCCGCTGTGGTGAAATCCATCCATACCATCGACGAACTGGAAGGCCTGACGCCGTTGGAGCGGCGGGATGCGCCGGCCTTCCGCAAATATTTCAATGCCATATGGAAGGAGCTGGATATCCATGCGTGAGCTTTCCGCTCCCTCCCCGGCCCGGAGCGCCTGGCTGCGGCAGCGGCAGCGGCGGCAGCGGCTGATCCGCCTGTGGCAGGTTTCGCTGCTGCTGGCGGTGCTGGCAGTGTGGGAGCTGTCGGTGCGGCTGGGCTGGAGCGACGGTTTTCTCTTCTCCAGTCCCAGCCGCATGGCCGCCACGCTGGTACAGCTGTGCCGGGATGGCTCTTTGGCGGTACACATCGGCACATCCTGCCTGGAAACGGCGGTGGGCTTTCTGTTGGGTACCGCCCTGGGGGCTGCCGTGGCGGTGTGCATGTGGTGGTCAGAGAGTCTGGCCCGGGTACTGGACCCGTATCTGGTGGTGCTGGGAGCGCTGCCCAAGACGGCCCTGGGCCCTATTTTCATCGTGTGGATGGGGGCCGGCATGGGCTCCATCATCCTCATGACCCTGGCCATCTCTCTCATCGTCACCATACTGAATATGTATGTGGGCTTTCAAAGCACCGATGAGCAGAAGCTGCGGCTGATGCGCTCACTGGGCGCCACCCGGCTGCAGATCCTGGGGATGCTGGTGCTCCCGGCCAACTATCCCACCCTCTTCAATACCCTGAAGGTGAACGTGGGTCTTTCCTGGGTAGGCGCCATGATGGGCGAGTTTCTGGTCTCACGGGCCGGGCTGGGCTATCTCATCGTCTACGGCTCTCAGGTATTCAACATGGATCTGGTGATGACCAGCGTGGTGATCCTGGCGGCAGCGGCGGTGGTGATGTACCGGCTGGTACTGTGGGTGGAAAAAATATTGAATCGTTTGTGGGGGTTGCAACCATGAAAAAAATCTTCTCATTCCTGCTGGCGCTGGTGCTGCCGGCAACCATGCTTCTGGGCTGCGGCAGCTCGGAGGGCTCCATGGCGGTGGTACGCCTGAGCGAGGTCACCCATTCGGTGTTCTACGCACCTCAGTACGTAGCTATGAGCCAGGGCTTTTTCGCCGACGAAGGGCTGGAGATCCAGCTCACCAACGGCGGCGGCGCCGACAAGGTGATGAGCGCCGTGGTGTCCGGCCAGTGCGATATCGGTCTGGCCGGCCCGGAGAGCTGCATCTATGTATATAACCAGGGGATGGAGGACTATCCCAAAATTTTCGCCCAGCTCACCAAGCGGGACGGCTCGTTCCTGGTAGGCCGGACGGACGAGGACTTCTCCTGGGAAAATCTCCGGGGCAAGATCATCATCGGCGGCCGCAAGGGCGGCGTACCGGAGATGACCCTGGAGTACGTCATGGATCAGAACGGAGTCACGCCTCATGTGGACGCGGTGGTGGATACCTCCGTGCAGTTCAACATGATGGCCGGTGCCTTTACCGGCGGCCAGGGGGACTATGTGGCCCTCTTTGAGCCCACCGCCACGGAGGTGGAGCTGTCGGGCAACGGGTATATCCTCTGCTCCATCGGCGAGGAGAGCGGCGAGATCCCCTATACCGCTTATTTCGCTTCCCAGAGCTATATCCAGGCCAATCCCCAGGTGATCCAGGGCTTCACCAACGCCATCGCCAAGGCCCAGGCCTGGATCGCCCAGCACACCGACCGGGAGGTAGCGGAGGCCATCGCCTCTTATTTCCCGGACACCTCCCTGGAGCTGCTGGAGCAGGTCACTGCCCGGCACCGGGCCATCGACGCCTGGACCGCCACTCCCGTCATGGAGCAGCAGGCCCTGGAGCGTCTGGAAACGGTGATGGAGCACGCCGGGGAACTGGACCGGTCCGAATGGGTGGATTTTGACGCCCTGGTGGATAATTCCTTCGCCCTGAACGCCGCCGGCTGAGATACCGGAAAAGCATCTCTGCAGCAAATGGCCCCGGAAGCAAGCTTCCGGGGCCATTTTTTCTATATTTCCTTTAATCCAATGCGGACTGAATGGCGTAGTACTTATTCACGCTGGACGCAGCGTTCCAGGTCATGTACCCGCCGGTATTGCCGGTATCCCGCAGGGCCTGGATCTGCTGGCCCACCTCATGGGCGCCATAGGTAGGATACGGCTCCCGGATGGCGTCATAAGCCTGGATCCAGGTCCGCACCGCCGCCGGAGAGGCGGTCTCCTTCTGCCGCTGGGCAGCCTTGGTGCCGAAGGCATGGAGGGTATCATAGGGATGCTCCCAGGGCAGCCAGTTCCCGGCGGCACTGTAGTGGTCGGGGTATGGCATGGCGGAGATGGCGTCCACCACATTGCTGATGGCCGGCCAGTACTGGCCGTAGGCACATACGTAGCTCTCGGCGCACTCACCGAACACGTCGGCGCTGATATAGGCCCCGGCAGCATGGAGCCGGTCGGCGGCGTACATCAAAAAGCGCTGTACGCCCTGGGCCTTGCTCTCACCGTATGTATTGCGGTAATCCAGCTCCCCGTCCTCAAACATCCACGTGCCGTCGGGGAACCGGACATAGTCGAACTGGATCTCGTTGAAGCCCATGAGCTCCACCGCCTCCAGCGCCAGATCCACCTTGTACTGCCAGACCTCCCGGCTGTAGACGCTGGGCCAGTACATACCCCCGATCTTCTTGGGGTTCCCGTCCTGTCCGGCTATGACCACCTCGGGATGATCCACCGCCAAGTTGGGATCGTTGAAGCAGGTAATCCGTCCCACCACATAGTACCCGGCATCCTTGATCTTCTGCACCGCTGCCTGGTACTCCTCCAGGGTGTTCCAGGCCCCCTCATAGGCGGAGGGTGAGTAGCGCTGCATCACCGGCGAAGCATAGCCGATGGCCCCACCGTCCTGGATGTCGATGACAAAGGCGTTGATGCCGCAGCCGGCGGCAATGTCCAGATAGGTGTCCACGGAATCCACAAATTCATTGTTGAGATACAGGGCCTTTACCTCATCGGGCATCGCATTGTCCGGGAAGTTTCCCTTCTCTCGGGGGAAGTAGTCCAGTCCGGCAGCGTCCCCGCCGCCCCAGCTGTCTCCCCGGTCGGCATGGAGCTGATAGGCCTCCTGGTCGTACTGCTTCATGGCCTCCTCCCGGGTCCGGCAGAGGTACCCGGCGGTGATATAACCGGTATGCTGCTGACCGTCTACCGTCATGGCCACCTGATACCGGGCCACTACGCCGTTTTCATCCAGGCCCTCAAAGCCCGTCACCTGCAGCTCCTGACCCTTGTCCGCCAGATAGCCCGGCACCACCCCGGCCTGATCCAGCAGGTTTACCGGCGTGCGGACATACATGGCCTTTGTGGTGACTACCTCCTGGGGATCGTCGGTAAGCTGCTCCTTGGCTACCCAGGCGAATTCCTCTTCCCCCAGTACCAGCCGTACCATGCCGGGATGTTCTTTGCTTTCCTCTTCCACCACATAGGTGACTTCCGTGCCCCGGGGCAGCTGCTGCAGCTCCTGGCCCTCTTCATCGTACAGGGTAGCCATCTCCCCGTCGGCGGCCAGATATCCGGCGGCCGTCACCAGCGGCCGGGGCCACAGCACTACGCAGGCCGCTGCGGCTGCTGCCAGGATCAGAAGAACGATCCCCAGCACCCAGGGCCAGCGTTTCTTTTTCTGCTGCATAGCCCCCTGCTCCATGATGGTTTCCATAGTGTGCACCTCGCTGTCGTGTTTTTTTCCCATTATACGGGATACTCCTCCAAATTTCCACCAGAAATTTTTTCCGCCTCCCTGTAAGGGGCGGTATTTTTTGGTTTTTGGCATTTTTCTGTGGACAATGTCGACATAGGCATGTTATACTGCATATGATTGGAATTATGTAAATCAATGACTTTTTTCTCAGATAGGGTGATTCTATGAAACTCTTGCGCAAAAACGGTATTGCAGCAGCGTGCCTGTTCCTGATTGCGGCCCTGCTGGCAGGACTGTTTTTGATGCAGGCCAGCGCCACTGCCGCCGACGACCAGGAAAAGGAACTCCTGGGCACCTTGAGTGCCTCGTACGAAGCCAGCGGACCGGGTACCATCTCCTCGGGAGAGGGCGATTCCGGCGGAAAATCCTATGGCTCGTACCAGCTGTCCAGTGCATATGACAAGCCCAAACACTTCTTTGAGTGGTGCCAGAAATCCGATGATACATATTATCAGTCCATCGGCAACCGGCTCCATGACGCCTATTATACCAATGGCGCCGGCTACGGCCCGGTGTTCGACGCCGAGTGGAAGGCCCTGGCGGCGGAGAATGCTGCCGGCTTCGAGCAGGCCCAGCGCAACTATATCAAGCTGAGCTATTATGACCCGGTGGTCCGTCAGCTGGAAGCCAACATTCCCGGCTTTTTTGTCAGCAACTACAGCATTGCCCTGCGGAATGTCATCTGGTCCCGCAGCGTGCAGCACGGCAGCGGCGGTGCTGTGGAGCTGATCACCGATGCTTTCAATGATTTGGGCGGCTTTGCCAACCAGTCAGAAGCAGAGCTCATCAACGCCATCTATGAGCTCAGCGGCTATGTCCGTCCCCGTACCTCCAGCGACAGCTACTATATGAGCGGCTCCACGGCGGAGAAGTACGGTGTTTCCGGTATGGTGCTGCACTATTACCGGGGCAACAGCGGCGACGTGCAGCTGGGCGTGTACATCCGGCTGCGGATCAACGAGCCGGCGGACGCCCAGCAGATGCTGGCGGACTACGGCTATACCGATGCCCCTCTGGATGAAGCGGGCTATCAGTTCTCCCCGGTGGGGAACACCAACCTGGCCATCACCATCCAGAACGGCAGCCTGGTGCTCAATGCCCCCGGCAGCGCCGAAACCTATCGTCTCTACCTCACCTATTATGCCAGCGGCTGCTATACCATTGCCACTGCCGACGGCTCCCTGCGCCTGACGGCGGACAGCTCCGGCAGAGTGACCCTGGCGGCCCCCAGCACCTCCAATAACCAGATGTGGAAGCTGGCCCGGTACAACAGCGGCTTCTCTGTGCAGAACCGCGGGACAAGCCAGTACCTCAGCGCCTCCAGCACCTCCGCCGGCGGGCAGATCCGGTGCTCTTCCACCGCCATGCAGTGGCAGACCATCAAGGACGGTGCTTCCTGGTCTCTGGACGGCGCTTCCTACCCCACCTACTCCACCAATCTGCAGGTGGGCAACTCCAACTTCCCCTTCCTGGGCACGCTGCGGTGCACCTATCCCATCCAGACGGTGAAGGTACAGGTGCTCAACGCATCCGGCAAGGACGCTTTTACGCCGGCCACTGCCAGCGGCATCAATTCCACCTCCTATGACCTGTCCCGTCTGGACAGCAAGGTGGCCTTCAGCCGCCTGGGCGCCGGTGCGTATACCATGGTGCTCACCGCCACGTCCTCGGCCCCCAAGGATAATACCTACGTACTGGAATCCCCCTTCTATGTCTCTGACGGCGATTATCTGCTGACCTTCGATGCCCAGGGCGGCACCTCCACCCAGGCCAGCCGCCGGGTAGCCGCCGGCCAGGTGTACGGCACGCTGCCCACCGCCTCCAAGGACGGCTATGTCTTTGTGGGCTGGTTCACCGATCCCACCGGCGGTTCTCAGGTAACGGAGAACATGACGGCCCCGGCCAAGAACCAGACTCTGTACGCCCGGTATGAGAAGGCCCTGACCTACCGCTTCGTCAACTATGACGGCACGGTGATCTCCAGCGGCCAGCTTACCAGCGGCCAGAAGATCCCGGCTCCCACTGTCACCCCGGCCAAACCGGCAGACGGCTCGTACTACTATGTGTTCACCGGCTGGCAGGGTTATACCGAGGGTATGACCATCAGTGCCGATGTGACTTTCACCGCCCAGTTTGAGGCAAAGCCTCTGGATGTCCTGCCGGAGATGACCACGGATGTGTATACCATTTCCGGTTCTTATCTCCGGGCCATCCCGCTGGGTACCAAGGTAAGTACGGTGCTGGACAATCTGGTGCCCAATGAATTTATCACCATTTCCAAGGGCTCTGCCAAGGTCACGGATGTGGCGGCCACCGGCATGACGGTGACCTATGCGCCCGGCGGCGAGACCCAGCAGACCCTGACCCTGGTGGTCACCGGCGATGTCAATGGTGACGGCAAGTGCACCATCACCGACCTGGTGCAGATCCAGTCCTATCTGCTGAACAAGCAGACCTTCTCCGATGCGGCCCTCCAGGCCGCCGATCTCAACGGCGACGGCAAGTGCACCATCACCGACCTGGTGCAGGTGCAGTCCTATCTGCTGGGCCGGCTCAGCATCACCCCCCGCTAATCCAACAGTAACAGGTGGTATCCCTTTATGAAACGTTTCTCCACACGGCTTTTTACCCTGGCTGCGGCACTGCTGCTGTGCTTCGTCCTCCTGCCCCAGCGGGCAGAGGCGGCCAGCTCCGGTATGTCCGGCTCCTCCTCCCTCCGGGCGGGGGATCAGGTGACGGTGACCTTTTCCGTCAACGGCAGCGGCATTCTGGGCATTGATTCCACGCTCTCCTATGATTCCAGTAAACTGGAACTGCTGGGCTCCAAGTTCCTTTTGAGCGGCTGGAGCGGCGCCAGCAACGGCAACAAGTATGTCATAAATGATACGACCCAGTCCAGCCCCATCAACGGCACGAAGTCTGTGCTGAGCCTCACCTTCCGGGTGAAAAGCGGCGTGTCTGCCGGCTCCACGGTGTCCGCTTCCATGAGCAGCGTGCTTTCCGACGGATCCAATGAATACACCGTCAGCGCCTCCTGGTCTGCCAAGATTTTAGCGCCCCTGTCCAACAATGCCAATCTTTCCTCCCTGACCTGCTCCAATGTGTCCCTGGGCTTCAACGGCGGCACGGAGTACAGCGTCACCGTGCCCTATGAGGTCACTTCTCTGGATCTGGACTGGTCCGTGGCCCATTCCGGCGCCCGGGCCAGCGTGTCCGGCAACTCCCTGTCGGTGGGCTCCAACACCGTAACCATTACCGTCACGGCGGAGAACGGCGCCACCAAGCGCTATTACATCTATGTCACCCGGCAGGAAGACCCCAACTATGTCCCCAGTTCCGACGCTACGCTGTCGGGTCTGACCCCTTCCACCGGCACCCTGAGCCCGGCCTTCCGGGAAGATGTGCTGGATTACGTGGTGTATGTGCCCTATGAGGTAGAGAGCATCCAGCTCTCCGGCACCGCCAAGGACGCCAAGGCCAAGAGCGTACAGCAGCTGGGCGCTGCCACATTGCAGGAGGGAACCAATGAGGTGATCCTTCGCTGCACCGCTGAGGACGGCACCACCAAGGACTATAAGGTCCAGGTGATCCGGATGCCCGCCTATGCCGGCGTCCTGCCGGAGATCATCCCCCCGGAAGGCAAGCCGGTAGAACCGGAGCCGGAGGAGCCGGAAGAGGCTTCCTTTGCCATCCCCATGGCTGTGACCCTGCCTTATGTGGGCGACGTTCCCATCTATTATCTGGCCGGCGCTGCCCTCTTTGTGCTGTTGGCATTGATCTGGTTCCTGGCCTGGGCCATCGGCCGTCAGGGCGGACGGCGTCAGGCCGTGCGGCAGATGTCACTGATGTCTGCCACGGAAAAAGCACCTCTGCTGGATCGTCTGGCTGCGGCGGAATCCGCCGATCAGCTGACGGCAGCCAAGCAGGACTCCCTGCCCCAGGCGCCGGAAAAAGCGGAGCCTGAGCAGGAAGTGCAGCCCGCACCTGATCAGACCCCGGCCCCAGAAGCCGCCCCGGAAGCCGAAACGCCTGCTGCGGAGGATGCAGTCCCGGCGGAGGAAGAATCCGTCCCGGAAACCGCGGAAAATCCCGCTGCGGCCGATGAGAATTCTCAGGAGATCTCACCGGATTCTCAGCCCGAGACCCCGGCTGACGCAGAGGACACTCCTGAAGCGAAGGAACCTTCCGTTGCCGATGCAGCGGCTCCCAAGGAGTCTGCCGAGGAGACGGAAGAGGACAAGATCGCTCAGACCATGTCTCTGGATCAGCTGCTGGACGATATCCGTAATATGTAAGAAAATATCCCGTTCTCCTTGGGAGAACGGGATATTTTTATTGTCAAAACTTTTGGGCAGGTATATTCGCTCCCGGCGGGGATCAATAGTCCACCTTCATGAGGCACAGGCCCTCAGGCGGGGCGGTGGGGCCTGCCATACGGCGGTCGCCGGAGGCCAGGATCTCCTGGACGTATTCCGGCTCCCAGCGGCCCCGGCCCACCTCCAGCAGCGTACCCACCAGAATGCGGACCATGTTCTGCAGGAAACTATTTCCGTGGAAATGAAAGTAAAGCCGGTCTTTTTCCTGCCGGATGGTAATGGAATCCACACAGCGCACGGTGGACTTTTTCATCCGGGGATTGGCGCAGAAGGCTTTGAAATCGTGGGTGCCCGTCAGCAGCTCCGCCGCCCGGCGCATCCGGTCCAGATCCGGCCGGTAGTCCAGCACCGTCACATAGGGCCGGTCAAACACCGGCTTGGCGCTGCCCACATAGCAGGTATAGCGGTAGGTTTTCCCCAGGGCGTTATACCGGGCATGGAAGCGGTCCGCCGCCTCCTTCACCTCACGCACGGCAATGGCGGTGGGGAGATAGCGGTTGAGATAGGCCTGAATCTCCTGGCAGCTGCCCTGGGTATCCAACCGCACCGAGGCCACCATGGCCCGGGCGTGAACACCTGCGTCGGTACGGCCGGCGCCGATGACATTCACCGGTCCGTCATTGAGCCGGGTCAGAACCCCTTCCAGCTTGCCTTGCACCGTATCCCGGCCGGGCTGGCGCTCCCAGCCGTAAAAGCGGGAACCATCATAGGCGATGGTCAGCTTGTAGTTTTTTTCCATGTTCCGCCCCTCCCTCGGTATTTCCTCTATCATACCAGAAAAACCGCCTCTTACCAAGAGGCGGTTTTCATGCACGGAAAAAACTTACAGCCAACCCATCAGGCCCACGAAGCTCCACAGGAGCTTGAGGCCATAGAAGATGATGACGGCGCCGCAAACCTTATTGATGATGTTCAGGATCTGATCATTGAACCGGGCAGAGAACAGGGAGATCACCGTGGTGATGCCCAGGAACCACAGTATGCTGGCAGAAGCAAAGCCGCCGATGAAAAAGGCGTCCGTCCCCGCAGGGAGGCTTGCCCGGAAAGCACCCAGCATCATGGTGCCGTCGATGATGGCCTGGGGGTTGAACCAGGTCACCACACAGGCCGACGTAATGACCTTCAAAATAGGCAGGTCCACCCGTCCGCCGCCCTCCAGAGACGCTTTGGACCGCAGCAGGCCCACGCCGATCCAGATGACAATGAGGCTGCCGGCTGCCAGAATCACCTTCTGCAGCCAGGGCAGGGCCTGCATCAGCGCCCCGACGCCCAAGAAGCAGGCCAGGCCCAGGGTGATATCAAAGAAAATCACGATCAGCGCCGTGAGGTATGCCCGGCGGCGCTTTTGGGTCAATGCCGTATTGATGACAAACAGATTCTGCAGCCCGATGGGAGCCACGTATGCAAGACCCATGGTCAAGCCCTGGAAATAAATATTCATAACGTATTTACTCCTTTTTTCTTCCTTGCTATAATAGTAGCACATCTGCGGGGAAAAACAAGAGCGCAGAATATCATGAGCAGGTAAGGAGGGGCTTACCATGTCCCACTACCACTGTCCCTGCATGGAACAGTGCCCGCTGCACTATGCCATGGGCATCATCGGCGGAAAATGGAAGGTGCAGATCCTGTGCGCCATCCACAATGCCGGCTCCATCCGCTACAACGCCCTGCGGGGCAAGCTGGACGGCGTCAGCAATACGGTGCTCTCCGGGGCGCTGAAGGAACTGGAGGAGGACGGACTCATCTGCCGCACCGTATATCCGGAAGTGCCGGTGCGGGTGGAATACAGCCCCACAGACAGCTGCCGGGAGCTGATCCCGGTGTTGGAGCAGCTGTCGGACTGGGCAGAGGCCAGAATGGCCAGAGAGAAAATCACAGACTGATGCCCCAGGCATCGGCAGAAAGGACGTTTTTTCTATGTATCGGATCGGAATTGATTTGGGCGGCACCAACATCGCCGTAGGCGTGGTGAACGACGCCTATGAAATCCTGGCAGAGCACAGCGTGCCCACCCGGGCCCACCGCCCGGCAGAGCAGGTCATCGCCGACATGGGGGATGCGGTGGAAACCGTGCTGGCCAAGGCCGGCGTCACCATTGCACAGTGCCGCAGCATCGGCATCGGCTCCCCCGGCACCTGCGACAGCGGTACCGGTGTGGTGGTCCGGGCCTACAACCTGGGCTGGGATCATGTGCCGGTGTGCGATATGCTCT
The DNA here is from genome assembly GCA_944385395.1 of uncultured Oscillospiraceae bacterium. GTDB lineage: Bacteria > Bacillota > Clostridia > Oscillospirales > Oscillospiraceae > Vescimonas. The sequence goes on from CALWXA010000031.1 coordinate 11,891, forward strand.
CCCGGCGGTTCGGCATCCCCGCCTATCTCAACAACGACGCCAACTGCGCCGCTCTGGCGGAGACCGTAGCCGGTGCCGCCGTGGGCTGCAAGAACATGGTGCTCATCACTCTGGGCACCGGTGTAGGCGGCGGCATCATCATTGACGGCAAAATCTATGCCGGTACCGCCGGTGCCGGAGCCGAGCTGGGCCACACCCTGCTGATCCTGGACGGCGAGCCCTGCACCTGCGGACGCCGGGGTTGCTGGGAGGCCTATGCCTCCGCCACGGCTCTGATCCAGCAAACCAAGCGGGCGGCAGCAGAGCATCCCGAATCCCTGCTGGCTGACGTGCCGCCGGAGGAGATCACCGGGCGGACGGTATTCGACGCCGCCGATCAGGGGGACGCCTTGGCGCAGCAGGTAATCCACCGCTACTGCGTGTATATCGGCGCAGGCCTTACCGACCTGGTGAACGCATTGGCACCGGAAATGATCCTGCTGGGCGGCGGCATCAGCCGCCAGGGCGAAAAGCTGCTGGGGCCCATCCGCAACTATGTGCGCCACAACTGCTTCGGTCAGGAGCAGGGTATGGTGCCGGTCATTGCCCCGGCCAAGCTGGGCAACGAGGCGGGCATCATCGGCGCAGCCGCTCTCTAAGGCGCCAATAAAAAACACGCACGGCTTAGGGCCGTGCGTGTTTTTATCTTTATAAGGGGGATTCAGGCTTGGCGGGCATACACCGTTTCACCGGCGATCACCGTACAGTCCACCTGGCCGCTGCGGACATTGCGGATCTGGCCGTCGGCATCCGGCGTGATGCCGGAGAGGATCACCAGATCGGCGCTCTTGCCCTTTTCCAGAGAGCCGGTATGCTGCTCGCTGAAGGCACCGTAGGCGTTATAGAGGGTATAGCACTTCACCGCCTGCTCAAAGGAAATGGCTTCCTCCGGATTCAGGAGCCGGGAGCTGTTCTTGATCTCCCGGGTCATGGCGGCGTGGATGCCCAGCAGGGGATTGGGATCGTCCACCGGATAGTCCGTGCCGAAGCCCACCACAATGCCCTGCTCCAGCATGCTGCGGATGGGCTGGATCCGCAGAGCCCGGGACTCACCCAGGTTCTGGAAATACGTATTGCCGAATTCCCGGATGAAAATAGGCTGGGTCATCACCAGGATCTGCTGGGCCTTGAAGGTATCCAGCAGTTCCTGATCCAGAAGCTCTGCATGCTCAATGCGCTGCCGGGTTTCCCCGCCACAGCCGGAACGGCGGTAGAGGTCCGCCACAAAGGCACTGGAACGGTCGCCGATGGCGTGGACTGCCACCTGGTGGCCGGCACCGGCCAGAGGCACGATATACCGGTTCAGACGTTCATCCAGCAGCAATCCCATGTTATCCGGCTCATCCTGATACGGCTGCTTCAAGGCCGCCGTACGGCTGCCCAGGCTGCCGTCGGCAAAGAGCTTCACCGAACCGATCTGCAGGCGGCCGGAGGTGCCGTCATACCGGGCCTTGAGATCCTGCATCCAGGCGTCAAAGGCCTCCGGAGGCTCATTCTCGCCGGGACGGGCCATGAGGTAGGTGCGCAGCTTCAGCAGGCCACGGCGCTCCATCTCCTCAAACACCGCCACGTAAGCGTGGGGCAGCATCATATCCGTACCGGCATCGTGGATGGAGGTGATGCCCTGGCGCAGCAGGATCTCCTGCTCCTTCTGCATATAGCCGAGGATCAGCTCCACGTCCGCCGTGGGCATATTGTCCAGCACGTACTGCTGGGCGCCCTCGGTGGCCAGGCCGTTATACGCACCGTCAGCGTCCTTTTTGAACTCGCCGCCGGTGATGGCGGCCATCTTGTCGGCGTCCAGCCGGGCGATGGCCTGGGAGTTCACCACGCACATATGGCCGCAGACACGGATGATGGTCACCGGCACATCGGGGAAGTACTTGTCGATGTCCCGGCGCTCTACCATCCGGTGGTCCCCCAGATTCTCCTCAGAGAAGCCGAAGACGCTGATCCAGCTCTCGCCGCTTTCACCCTTTTCACGCCGGACATAGGCCAGGAAGTCATCCACCGTGTCAAAGGGCATGTCCGTAACATCCAGCTTCAGGCGGTTCAGGGCCGCTGTGAGCATATGCAGGTGGGAGTCGATAAAGCCGGGCAGCAGCAGGCGGCCCTGGAGGTCCACCCGTTCCACATCGCTGCCCAGATATTCCGCCAGGCGGTCCTTGCCGCCTACATCGGCGATGACACCGTTCTCCGTCAGCACAAAGTCCGCATGGGGCTGCTGATCGTCCATGGTGAGGATGGTGCCGTTATAGTAAAGTTTGCGATCCGACATGGGTTCTCTCCTTACAGCTGACGCAGGATGTTCTTCAGGAACGTCCACAGCACGCCTACGGACTCGATGCCCAGGTATTCCTTGGGAGTATGCTCCTCATAAATGATGGGGCCCATGGAGATGATATCCAGATCCGGCAGGTCCTTCTTGAACTGGGAGCACTCAGTACCGGCGTGGGTCACCTTGAAGCGGGGCTCACGGCCGAACTCACGGACGTACTCCGCCTCCACCAGCTGGCGGATGTGGGAGTTCTTATCATAATCCCAGCCGGGCAGGGGATCGCTCAGTTCCGCTTCGCAGCCGTTCAGGGCGGCGATGGTCTGGTATTTCACGCCCATCTCCGTCAGCAGGGAGTCCTTGCAGCTGCGGATGGAGCTATAATATATCACCGTGTCGCCCTCCCACTCCACGCGGCAGGCGGTGGCGGAGCACTCGGGGGTATCCGGGAACAGGCGCTGCATGCTCTGCACGCCGTTGGGCAGCAGGGCTACGATCCGGGTCATGGTCTCCACCGTGCTGCGGCTGAGGACCTGGGCAGGCACCTCGCCGGTCTGGGTAACGGTGATGGTGACGCCCTCGTCCACATCGCTCAGCTCGTCACGCAGCGTAGCCTGCAGGGAAGCCATGGCGGCGGTGACGGCGGCTGCATCCTTGGCGCAGGCCAGGATCCGGGCGTCGATGGGCATGCTGTACTTGTTATCCTGGGAGAAGTCGGCGCTTTCGGCATGGGATACCTCCACGCCCTCCATGGCCAGCAGCTGGCGGAGGATGCGGCCCATCATCTGGGTGGCGTTGCCCCGGCCCTTGCCCACATCACCGCCGGGATGGCCGCCCTTCAGGCCGCCCACCACGATCTGCACCGGCTGGTGGCCGGCAGGGGAGAAGGGTACACGCTCCGCCTGCTGGCGGATCATGGCACGCATGATGCCGGCACAGCCCACATAGATACGGCCCTCGGTGAAGCCGCCGGCATCGAAGTTGATCATCCGCTTGGCGGTGAGCTGGCTCTTATCAAAGTGGATGGCACCCACCATGCCGATCTCCTCGGCGGTGGTGAACACCGCCTCGATGGGGGGATGCTCCAGGGTATCGTCATCCAGCACGGCCAGCATGAAGGCGGCGCCGATGCCGTCATCAGCACCCAGAGTGGTACCACGGGCACGGACCTTATCGCCATCGATATACAGGTTCAAGCCCTGGGTCTCAAAGTCAAAGTCCACGCCCTTTTCCTTGGCCCAGATCATATCGATATGGGCCTGGAGCAGGACAGGAGCCTTATCCTCATAGCCGGGACTGGCGGGCTTGCGCACCAGCACGTTGTGCCAGGCGTCCTCCTTGCATTCCAGGCCCTTGCTGCGGGCAAAGTCCATGATGGCCGCCGCCAGCTTCTCTTCCTTCAAAGAACCGTGGGGATAGGAGCAGACGAACTCGAACCAGTGCATCACATTTTTCTGTTCCAGATTTGCCAATACTTCCATGGTACGTTTCTCCTTTATTTGGATTTTTGCGAAAAAAGAGATTCAGAAAATCAGGTTGTCATGATCTACTGAATCTCTTTATTCATCTGCCGATACCGGCAATTATTTCGTGTGCAGTGCGCAGGCTACGAAGTGGCCGGGAGATACCTCCACCAGAGGCTGGTCAACACCCTGGCAGCAATCCATCACGTGCTCGCAGCGCTTGCAGAAGCGGCAGCCGGGCTTGACGTTGATGGGGCTGGACACCTCGCCCTTGATGGTCTTGAAGGGGATATCCCGCTTGGAAAGATCCGGCTCGGGAATGGCCGCCAGCAAGGCCTGGGTATAGGGGTGCAGTGGATTGTCAAACAGCTCCTGAGACGGGGCGATCTCCACCGCCTGGCCCAGGTACATGACCATGATGCGGTCGGAAATGTGCTTGACCACGCTCAGGTCGTGGGTAATGAACAGATACGTCAGGTTCAGCTCATCACCCAGGTCCATCAGCAGGTTCAGGATCTGGGCCTGGATGGACACGTCCAGAGCCGACACAGGCTCATCGCAGACGATGAACTTGGGGCTCAGGGACAGCGCACGGGCGATGCCGATACGCTGGCGGCGGCCGCCGTCCAGCTCGTGGGGATACATGTTGGCATAGCGACGGGCCAGGCCTACCATATCCATCAGTTCCGCTGCCCGGTTATAGGCGTCGGCACGATGCTTATAGGTCTTATGGATCAGCATGTACTCAGCGATCACTTCCACCACGGATTTCCGGGGGTCGATGCTGGCGTAGGGGTCCTGAAAGATGATCTGCAGGTCCTGACGCAGGGGGCGGAACTTCCGCTGGCTGATCTTGGTGACATCCTCACCCTTATAGATGATCTGGCCGGAGGTAGGCTCAATGAGCCGCAGGATGGTACGGCCCAGCGTGGACTTGCCGCAGCCGGATTCACCCACGACGCCGATGGTCTCGCCCTCGTGGATATCCAGGTTGATGCCGTCCACCGCATGGAGCTTGGCACCACCGTTGAGTCGGAAGTGGGTGCGCAGATCCTTCAGTTGGATCAGAGGCGTGTTGTTATCCATGGTTGGCCTCCTTCCTGTTGCCGTTCTCGTCGAAGAGATGGCAGCACAGCTTATGGGTGCCGGAAACGGAGAGCTGGGGATGCTCCTTGCGGCAGATATCCATGGCATACTTGCAGCGCTCTACAAACACGCAGCCTTCCGGCAGGTTGGTGGGGTCGGGCATCAGGCCGGGAATGGCCTGCGGGCGTTTTGCCGTGGCCTTCAGGTCGGGAATTGAACCGAAGAGGCCCTCGGTATAGGGATGGTGGTTCTTGCCCTCAAAAATGTCCTGCACCGTGCCGGACTCCACGATCTCACCGGCGTACATGACGCCCACGTCATCGCAGATCTTGGCCACGATACCCAGGTCATGGGTGATCATCAGCATGGAGGTGCCCAGACGGTCACGCAGGTCCTTGATCATCATCAGCACCTGGGCCTGGATGGTCACGTCCAGAGCCGTGGTAGGCTCATCGGCAATCAGCAGATCCGGCTCGCAGGCCAGGGCAATGGCGATAATGACGCGCTGCTTCATGCCGCCGGAGAACTGATGGGGATAGTCGATCTTCCGGCTGGGCAGGATGCCCACCATGGCCAGCGTATCTTCCACCCGCTTTTCCACATCCTCCTTGCTCAGGTGCGGATTGTGGATCTTGATGGTCTCGGCGATCTGGTCGCCAACGGACATCACCGGGTTCAGGCTGGTCATGGGGTCCTGGAAGACCATGGCGATCTTGTTGCCGCGGTAGGTGCGCATCTCGTCTTCCGGCAGGTCCAGCAGGTTCTGGCCTTCAAACTCGATGCTGCCGCCGGTGACATGGCCTACTTTGGGCAGCAGGCGGATGATAGACCGGGCTGTGGTGGTCTTGCCGGCACCGGTCTCGCCCACCAGGCCGAAGGTGCTCTTCTTCTTGATGGCGATATTGATGCCGTTGACTGCCTTCACCGTTTCCAGATCCGTTTTATAGATCACGGAAAGGTCTTTGATTTCCAGAATGTTTTGTTCGTTCATGGCGTTTCCTCTCATTCTTCCGCTGGGCTGTCAGGACTTCAGATGGGGGTCCATGGCATCCCGCAGACCGTCGCCCACCAGGTTCACCGAGCAGGCTGTCAGCACGATGGCCAGAGCCGGGAACAGCAGGATATGGGGCGCCGTGCGCATAAACTCGCGAGCTTCGGAGATGATCAGGCCCCATTCCGGTGCCGGTGGCGGCATACCCAGGCCCAGGAAGCCCAAGGTGGATTCATAGAGAATGATCTTGGCCACGTTCAGGGTGGTGTTGATGATGATAACGCCCATGGCATTGGGCAGGATGTGGCTGATGATGATCCGGGCGCTGCCGGAGCCGCCGGCACGGGCCGCTTCCACATACTCCACTTCCGAAAGGCTCAGGATCTGGGAGCGGACCAGGCGGACATAGTTGGTAAAGTATGCCAGGGTCAGGGCAAAGATCAGGTTGGCAAAGGTGGTGCCCATAGCCACCACCACCGCCATGGTGAAGAGGATATCCGGCACGGACATGAAGATATCCAGGCCCCGCATGATGATCATATCCACCTTGCCGCCGAAGTAGCCGGCGATAGCGCCCAGGGCGCTGCCCACGATGCACGAGGAGATGGTTGCCAGCACGGCCACGCCCAGAGAGGTGCGGCCGCCGTGGATCACACGGGAAAACAGATCCCGGCCATAGGAGTCCAGGCCGAACCAGTGCTCGGCAGAGGGGGCCTGGTTTTTCAGGGCCAGATTCTGCACGATGCCGTCCTCATAGGGAACGATGAAGTCGGCAAAAATCAGAACCAGTACGATAAAGGCCAGCAGGATCAGGCCCACCATGGAGCCCTTGTTCTTCCGGAAACGCCGCCAAATTTCCTTAACCTGGCTGGGCTTCTTGAACTTCATGGGCTCCTGTGCAGCAGGGACTGCGGTTGTTACAGTATTCGACATGCAGTACCTCCTTATCCCTTGATCCGCGTATACTTAGCCTTGATCCGGGGATCAACGTAAGCATAGATGATGTCCACGATCAGCATAATGATGGTGAACGTGATGGAAATGACGATGGTGCCGGCGATGATCACCGGCTCATCCTTGTAGTTGATCCGGTCCACAATCAATGCGCCGATGCCCGGCACCGAGAACAGACGCTCGGAAACCACGGCGCCCATAATGAGGCCGCCCATGTTCAGGCCGATGTTGGTAATGACCGGCAGTAGAGCGTTTTTCAGTGCGTGCTTCCAGATCACCGTCCGCTCCGTGGCGCCCTTGGCACGGGCCGTATCAATATAGTCGGCACGGATGGACTCCAGCATGGAGGACTTGGTGAACCGGACGTTGAATGCGGTGATGGGGATGGCCATACACAGCGAGGGCATGATATAGGCATCCCATGTATCTAAGCCGTAAGACGGCAGCAGATTCAATTTCAAAGAGAATACCAGCAGCAACACCATGCCCAGTACGAAGGAAGGTATGGCTGCCAAGAGGAATGCTAAAATGGATGGGATATAGTCCCATGCGCTGTACTGCTTCACCGCCGTGAGCATGCCCAGCGGAACACCCACCAGGGTGGAAATGATGATACCGATGATAGAAAGCTGCAGTGTGACCCAGAAACGGGGCAGCACCTCATTCATCACGGGCTGCTTGGTAAAGTAGGACGTGCCGAAGTCGCCCTCCAGCACCAGCTTCTTCATGTAATTGACGTACTTGACAAGCAACGGATCGTTATAACCCAGCTCTTCGTTCAGCTGGTCCACTGCCTCCTGGGACGCATTGGCGCCCAAAATCGATCTGCCCGGGTTACCAGGAGTCAGGTTCAGAACAAAATAGATAATGAACGCAACACCAAGGATCGTCGGAATCAGAAATAAAATGCGTTTTACGATATACCTATACACAACGCTTCTTCCTTTCCTTATACCGGGGGCAGAGCGCCTTGCTCCGCCCCCGGTATGGACTCATGGGTTAAGACGGTTGACGATTACTCAGCGGAATCCACCCAGCTGAAGTTCTTGATCTTGTAGTAGGTAGGAACGGGATCGCCGATGTCGATCCGGTCAGACCACACGATGGCCACGGGACGGTTGATCAGAGGCAGCATGGTAGCCGTATCCATGATCATGGCCCACAGCTCGTTGTAGTAGGTCATACGCTCTTCCATGTCGGCGGTGGCAGCACCGGCTTCCACCAGGTACTCAATGCGCTCCCAGTCGAACTTGTCGTTCAGGGTGAAGTCAATGATGTACATACCCACGGACTCGGAGTGGACCTGCTGACGGATGTTGTTGAAGTCGTAGTTGCCGGAGTCACCGTACACGGTCAGGTCATAGTCCTGAACAATGGTGCGCTCCACCACGGCGGACACGTCCAGCGTCTGGACCTGGCAGGTCAGACCGATCTGGGCCAGCTCGTTCTGGACAACCTGGGCGGACTTGGAGCTATTGGCGGAGGTGCTGGTGAGGATGGTGCCGATATCGGCGCCGTCAGGATAACCGGCCTGGGCCAGCAGCTCCTTGGCCTTCTCCACATTGTAGTCATAGGTCTCGAAGCCTTCGGTGGGCTGGGTGGGAACGAACTCAGGCACCATGTAGGTGGTAGCGGTTCTGCCGTAACCCTCGCACACGGCCAGGTTCACGTTCTCCTTGTTGATGGCATAGAAGATGGCCTTACGGACCAGATCATTGCCCAGGATGTTGTTGTTGGTGGGGCTGGCATAGTTGATGCCCAGCCAGGTGATGTTGTTGCCGGTCACCATGGCGTTGTTGTCGCCGGCAGCAGCCTTCAGGGACTCCCAGTCGGACAGGGCAGCCTGATCATAGAAGTCCAGCTCGCCGTTCTCAAAGGCGATAACGGCAGCAGCAGGATCGGAGTATACACGATACTCAACCTTCTTGATGTCGGGAGCGCCTTCATAGTAGTTCTCATTGGCGATCAGCTTGCAGCCGGTAGCAATGTCGAACTCATCAATGATGTAGGGACCAGCGCCGGCAGTGTTGGGGATGGTGCCGAACTTATCGCCCTGCTCAGTGACTTCCTTCTCGGAGACGATCTTCACACGGAACAGCGTGTGGGCAATGGGAGCATAGGGGTACTTCAGGTTGATGACGAAGGTCTTCTCATCAGGAGCCTCCACGTTATCGATCATGCTGACCAGATAGTTCATGTTGGCGTTCTGGAAGGCTCTTTCATAGGTGAACACGCAGTCCTGAGCGGTAACAGGCTCGCCGTTGGCGAACTTGATGCCATCCTTCAGGGTCACGGTGTACTGAGTGGAATCTTCGTTGGCCACGACCTCTTCGGCCAGTTCGTTGTAGTAGCCGCCGTGGGCCTCATCCAGACCGTACAGGCCGTCATAGACCTGATCGTACAGGATGATGTCGTGGGTGTTGTTGCTGTTGGCAGGATCCAGGGTGGTGAAGGCAGTTTCCGCTCTGAGGATCAGAGTGTCGCTGTCGGCGCCGCCGGACTTCTGACCGCAGGCGGCCAGAGCAACAATCATCACGAGTGCAAGAGAAAGCGCGATAATTCTTTTCATGTCTAAACTCCTTTTTCAAAATTTTGGGCAGTCCATTTATGCTAAAAACTGTGTGCTTTTCAGCCACAGAAAGCCCCGAAAAGTCTTGCCCACCGGGCAATCAATACTTAAAGCCCTTCTTATAGCTCTCTAAGTCCTTTTTCTTCTGGTAATTGGGCATCTTGCACCGAAAGGTGCACTTATCATCGCCACGGGTCAGGATCTTGTCCTGCACCACCACGGTATCCTCATGGTAGGCAGACCACATGGCGTGATGGATCTCCTCGCAGTACACCACGGCGGCATCCATCAGGTCGTACTTCTTCCACAGCTCGTACATATCGCATTCCGTCAGATCGGAATAGAAGTCGTCCTTCTCAAAAATCTGACGGCAGGTCTCCTGATCATCGTCACCGGGCAGATCGGAGTAAGCGTGCAGGTTCTGCATGTTCAGTTCCAGACCATAGTGCAGCGTCCGCTCTCTGTGCTTGGTGCCTCTGTACTTGCCAAAGTCACGCAGCGCACGGCGTACCACCTGCTCGCCCTCGGCGCCGAAGGAATCGATTACACGCTGGGCAATAAAGCCATAGATCAGGGTGTAAAAATCCTTCATGATGGCGACATCACTCTTGTTGTCGTCCATCCGGAAATCCGGGACTTCCTTTACATAGGTGTCCTTCTGGAAGCCGGAAATGTCCTTGGTCTTCATATCTTTGTTCTCTGCCATAATCTTTTCCTTCCTTTCCGGAAACGTGTGCTGTGGCTGTCATTATGACATCCTACCGACTGTGCGAGGTCGGTATTATATTGTCGACAGTTCACAGCTTACTGTTTTTATATTCTACATTTTTTGGGGTCCCTCGTCAATCAACCGATCGCAGAAAAATACGCCGGATTTTTATGCACTTTGACAATGCCGCCTATATGTAGCGGGAAAAGCTGCCAAAACCCACTATTTCAGGAAAATCCAGCTGGCACATTGGATAGAGTGATAAAAAAAGGTCCCCCTGGCGAGGAACCGGTATACGGCGCCTCGCCAGGGGGGGGACAACGATTTCCGGGGAATCACTCAGCCTTGGTTGCTTCTGCTTCCGCAGCAGCCTTGGCAGCGGCTGCCTTACGCTCGGCAGCTGCCTTCTGGGCGGCCTTGAACTTCTCCTTCTCCTCGGGGGTGGGGATGGGCTCAATGGCGTTCTTGGGGCAGGCCTTGGCGCACATGGTGCAGCCCTTGCACTTATCGTAGTCGATGACAGCCACGTTATTGATGACGTGGATGGCGTCGAACTTACAGGTACGCTCGCACATACCGCAGCCGATGCAGGACACGGCGCAGACCTTGGCGGCAGCGGCGCCCTTATCCTTATTGGAGCAGTTGACGTGTACCTTCTTGGAATAGGGAACCTCCACGATCAGGTGGCGGGGGCAAGCCTCACGGCAGGCACCGCAGTTGGTGCAGGCTTCCTTATCCACCACAGCGGCGCCGTTGGGACCGATATGGATGGCGTCGAACTGGCAGGCAGCCACGCAGGAGCCGAAGCCCAAGCAGCCGTACTTGCAGTCCAGCACGTTGCCGCCGCAGACCTTGGTGGCAGCCAGGCAGTCGGTGACACCGCGGTACTCGAAGTTCTTCTTGGCGTTGGTACCGCCGTTGCACAGCACGTGGGCCACCATCTTTTCACCGGAGGGAGCCTCCATGCCCATGATAGCCGCGATCTTGGCGGCGTTTTCCGGTCCGGCAGGGGCGCAGGCGGTGACAGGAGCCTTACCGGCCAGAATGGCCTCGGCGCAGCCGGCGCAGCCGGGATAGCCGCAGCCGCCGCAGTTGGCGCCGGCCAGGCATTCCTGGATCTTGGGCAGGCGCTCATCCACCTTCACCTCAAAAACCTTGGCGGCGATGGCCAGCACCAGACCGAACACCACGGCCAGAGCGCCCAGGATGCCAACAGCATACAGAATATTGATAAAATCCATGCCTTATTTCCCTCCTTACCAAACCTTCAGGCCGCTGAAGCCCATGAAGGCCAGAGCGATGAGGCCGCCGGTGATCAGCGCAATGGGGAAGCCGTCAAAGGCCTTGGGGTGCTCGGAGAACTCCGTCTGCTCCCGGACGGCAGCAAACAGGAAGATGGCCAGCAGGAAGCCCAGACCGCCGGTGATACCATAGACCACAGACTCAATGAAGTTATAGTTGTTCTGCACGTTCAGCAGGGCAACGCCCAGCACGGCGCAGTTAGTGGTGATCAGGGGCAGGTACACGCCCAGAGCGGTGTACAGAGTGGGGATGAACTTCTTGAGGAACATTTCCACGAACTGCACCAGAGCGGCAATCACCAGAATGAAGGCCACCGTCTGCATATAGCCCAGGTCCAGGGCAATGAGGATCTTGTTGACGCCGTAGGCAAAAGCGGAAGCCAGACCCATAACGAAGGTCACGGCGGCGCCCATACCGATAGCGGTGTCGATCTTCTTGGACACGCCCAGGAAGGGGCAGATGCCCAGGAACTGTGCAAAGATGAAGTTATTGGTCAAAATGGCGCCAAGAGAGATGGCGAGCAAAGTCGTAACACTCATAACTTACTTGGCCTCCTTTTTCTTCTTTTCGCTTTTGGCCAGCGCCCACTGCATGGCGGCGATCAGCGCACCCAGGGACAAAAAGCCGCCCACGGGGAGGACCAGAAGCAGCGCAGGGGTATAGGACTCCGGCATGATCTGCCTGCCCGCCAGCGTGCCGTTGCCCAGCAGCTCACGGAAGCAGCAGAGGATCAGCAGCACCACGGTGTAGCCGATGCCCTGGAAGATACCGTCCAGAGCGGAGGCACCCACGCTGTTCTTGGAGGCGAAGGCCTCGGCACGGCCCAGGATGATGCAGTTCACCACGATCAGCGGGATGAACACGCCCAGGGACGCGGCGATATCCGGCAGGTAAGCCTGGAGCAGCAGGTCAACGCAGGTCACGAAGCCGGCGATCACCACGATGAAGCAGGCGATACGCACTTCGTTGGGGATGACCTTACGCAGCAGGGAGATGATGATATTGGACAGGGTCAGGATGATCATAACCGACACACCCATGCCAAGACCGTTCATGATGGACGTGGTGATGGCCATGGTGGAGCACATACCCAGCAGCTGCACCAGCACCGGGTTCTGGGTAATGAGACCCTCTTTGAATTGCTTTTTCACATTCATTGTCTTGCTCCTCCTTCCTTAGGCCAGGGCTTCCACCACGGCCAGGGCAGCATTGGCGCCCTTGGTGATACCCTGGGTGGAAACGGTGGCACCGGACACGGGCATGATGTTCTGCTTAACCACCAGGCTGCCGGCACCGCTCAGACCCACAAACTGGTCCAGAGCACCTACGCCGGAGGTAGTAGCCTCATTGCCAATGACCTTGGTACCGATACCGGAGGTTTCCTTATGGCTGACAACGCTGATACCGGTGATGGCACCGGCGGTATCCACGCCTACCACCATCTCGATATCGCCCTGAGAGCCGCCGGCCACGATCTTCATGGCATAGCCGATGGAGCTGCCGCCGGACTGGACTTCATAGAGCTCGGTGAGCTTGCCGGACTGGCCTGCAGCGGCCTGAGACAGCTCGTCGGTGATCTCCATGGGAACGAATTCGGCACCGGCATCCGTCACTACGGCGGACAGAGCCGCCTCTGTCTTTTCCTTATTGAACTGTGCGATAATGTCTTTGGTCATACCGTTGACCACGCCCAGCAGGGCGGCAACCACCAGGGAGATGGCAGTAAGGGTACCGGCGACCTTGACTACAAACTTGGGTTCGATCTTCATTTTGCAGCCGCCTCCTTCTTTTCTTTCTTGGGCGCACCATAGATGGTGGGGCGGATGTACTTATCCAGCAGCCAGGTGCAGCAGTTCATCACCAGGATGGAGTAGCACACACCTTCCGGATAGGAGCCGAAACGGCGGATGAACACCGTCAGCAGACCGCAGCCGATGCCGAAGATCAGCTGGCCGGGCTTGGTGACAGGGGAGGTGGCATAGTCGGTAGCCATGAAGATGGCGCCCAGCATCAGGCCGCCGCCGAACACGTTGTAGAGCATGTAATCCACAGCGCCCATGCCCTCGGGGGCAGAGATGAGACAGATGATGGCCACGGTGGCGATATAGGCCACGGGGGTATGCCAGGAGATGATCTTGCGGATCAGCAGGTACACACCGCCCAGCAGCAGCATCAGAGCGGACACTTCGCCCAGGGAGCCGCCGATCTTGCCCAGGAACATATCGGTAACGGAATAGGTATCCATCAGAGCTTCGAAGGAGCCTTCCTTCAGCATGGCCAGGGGGGTAGCGCCGGTGGCCACATCGGCAGCAGAGCCGAACAGGGCCAGCTTCTCACCGGGCAGAACCCAGGTGGTCATGGCGCTGGCATAGCAGGCCAAGAGAGCAGCACGGCCGGCCAGGGCGGGGTTGAGGAAGTTGCAGCCAATGCCGCCGTAGAGCTGCTTGACCACCACGATGGAGAAGAATGCGCCCACCACGATCATCCACCAGGGCAGGCTCACAGGGCACACAAAGGCCAGCAGCATACCGGTAACCACGGCGCTCAGATCGCCAACGGCGGAGCTCTTCTTCATCACCTTGCGGTAAGCCCACTCCCAAAACACACAGGCAGCAATGGAAATGATGGTGAGCACCAATGCCTGGAAACCAAACACATACACGCTCATGCACAGAGCAGGGATCAGGGCAATGATCACGTCCAGCATGATGCTGCGGGTATCCTCACCGGAACGGATATGGGGGGAGGAGGACGCGATCAATTTCAAATTCTTGTAATCGGTCATTGTATCTTACGCCTCCTTCTTTTCTGCGGCCTTGGCTTCGGCTTCCGCCTTGGCCTTGGCTGCCATTCTTGCGTTATTGACCTTCTGCTTGCCCATGCGGAAGGCATGGATCAGAGGCAGACGGGCCGGGCAGATGTAGGTGCAGGCGCCGCACTCGATGCAGTCCATACCATGCAGGCGGTTCTGCCAGGTGTCCACGTCGCCCTTCATCAGGTACTTATACATGAACACGGGCTCCAGACGCATGGGGCACACACCCACGCACTTGCCGCAGCGGATGCAGTGGGGCTCGGCCTCATACTTCTCCTCATCACCGGCGAAGGCCAGCATGGCGCCGGTACCCGTGCCAACGTTGACGTTCACATCGTACTGGGCAAGACCCATCATGGGGCCGCCCATGATCAGCTTGTAGGTCTCCTCCTTCAGGCCGCCGCAGGCGTCGAAGAGGTCCGTAATGGGGGTGCCGATGGGGCACTCAATGTTCTTGGGCTCAATAACACCGGAGCCGGACACGGTGACCACTTTGCTCACCACGGGCATACCGGTATACACAGCCTTATAGATGGAGCAGGTGGTGTTCAGGTTGAAGATGCAGCAGCCAGCATCGGCAGGCAGCTTGCCGGAAGGCACCTGACGGCCGGTGATGGCCTGGACCAGCTGCTTTTCAGCGCCCTGGGGATACCGGGTATGCAGCACTTCCACCACCACAGGGGCCTTCAGCTCCTGGATGGTCTTGTTCAGCACATCCGCCGCATTCTGCTTATTGGCCTCGATACCAATATAAACCTTGTCCACGCCGAAGCACTTGGCCAGCAGCGCAGCGCCCTTGATCACCTGCTCAGGACGCTCCAGGCAGGTGCGATGGTCGCCGGTAATGTACGGCTCGCACTCGGCGGCATTGATGAGCACATAGTCCACCTTGCCAAGGCCGGAGCTGATCTTCACATGGGTGGGGAAGGTGGCGCCGCCCTGGCCCACGATGCCGGCGTTCTTCACGATCTCCACCAGCTGCTCGGGCGTCAGGCTGTCCGGGTCCTCCACGGGATGGATGTCCGGGCACACGGTATCCTGAAAGTCGTTTTCGATGACCACGGACATCATGGTCCCGCCCATGGAGAAGGGACGGGGCTCCACGGCCTTGACGGTACCGGACACGCTCGCATGAATGGGAGCGGACACGAAACCGCCGGGCTCGCCGATCTTCTGTCCGATGGTCACCTTGTCACCCACCGCTACGATGGGCTTACAGGGAGCACCGATGTGCATAGACATGGGAATGACCACCTGAGCAGGCGCTTTGATCTGCTCGATGGCCTTTTCATTGGTAGCGGCCTTCATGTCATCGGGATGAACGCCGCCAAAGAAAGCTTGTGCCATTGTCTTCACCTCATCTTACTTCACAGTGGCCTACGCCACCACATACTGCATTTTAGTTTACAACAAATTCATAACTTTGTCCAGTCCCTTGCGGTCATTCCTGACGAATTGTGGCGCTTTTATCCCTGCATTTGCCGAATCTGGCAAGTCTTGTGTTTTGCACGGCGATATGATACAATATATATCAATAAGGCGGCTCTTTTTATGACCACGCCGCCGTGAGAGGAGATTTTTTCATGATCTATGCCCTCGATCGCCCCCAGCTTAAGCGGGAAGCCCGCGCCATCCTGGGCAAAGCACGGGTCTCGCCGTGGCTGGTGGCCCTGCTCTACATCGTACTGGTGACCATTCTTTCCGGTCTGAGCCTTTACGTCAGCGGCTCACTGGTGGTGCTCCTGCGGGAAAATTCCCCCTCCATGGTCCTGCCCGACTGGCTGCTGCGGCCCCTCTTCTTCCCGACCTGGCTCATCGCATTTGTCTCCATAGCTGTTTCCCTGCTGTCCAATGTGCTGTACGCCGGATGGGTTTTGTACCACCAGACCGTGCGCCGGGGCAGCGAGGCTCCCTGCAGCACCCTGTTCGACGGCTTCTCCTTCGCCGGCAAGGTGATCCTGCTGTGGCTGGTTGTAGTCTTTTTCGTGACGCTGTGGTGCCTGCTGCTTGTGATCCCGGGCATCGTGGCCGCTTACCGCTACCGTTTCGCCCTGTACAACCTGTGCGAAAATCCTGAGATCGGTATTTTCGAGGCCATCGGTATGTCCAAGGCCCAGACCAGGGGTTTCAAGGCCGATCTCTTTATCCTGGATCTGTCTTTCCTGGGCTGGCTGCTGCTGTCCTTTTTGACCCTGGGGATTCTGGACATCTACGTGGCGCCCTATCGGACCCAGACGGATCTGGGCTATTTCCGGGTCCTCAAACAGATCACCGGCGTGGGCTATCTCCCACCGGAGGACCGGCCTCAGCAGTCTTCCCAGCCCCAGGACCCCTTTGGTCCTTATTAATCTATATATGAGAAAAGCAGGCGAGTTTGGCTCGTCTGCTTTTTTATGCTGGAAATTTTTGCTCACGCTGTTAAAAAATTATCAAATCTGCACAGTAATTCTGTTAAAATTTTGGCATTTTATCGATTGTTTTCCCTATAGTGATATTGTAGAATATTGGCTGCAGGAAAGCTGCTGCCTTTTTTATGGTCTTTTTTGGGATTTATTGTAAAAAAGGGGGCAGATGCTGTCCTGAAAACGTTAAAAGGAGAGTATGTCTGTGTTCAAGAAAATCACCAATGGCTGCGTGCGCGTAGTCAACAGGTGGCTGCCGGACGCCTTTTTGTTCGCGGTCATCCTGACCCTCATCGTATTCGTGGCCGCCATGGCCGCCACCGGCATGGGCCCCCTGGACGTGGTCAATGCCTGGGGCAGCACCTCCGGCTTCTGGAGCCTGCTGAGCTTCTCCATGCAGATGGCTCTGGTGGTGGTGTTCGGCTCCGCCTGCGCTTCTGCCCGGCCCGTGAAGAAGGTGCTGTCCTCCATCGCCGGCGCCTGCCACAGCAACATGCAGGCCATCGTCATCACCACCCTGGTGTCCACCATCTGCTGCTGGCTCAACTGGGGCTTCGGTCTGATCGTGGGCGCCCTGCTGGCCAAGGAAGTGGCCAAGCGCGTGCCCACCGTGGACTATCCCCTGCTCATCGCCTCCGCCTACTCCGGCTTCGTGATCTGGCACGCAGGTCTTTCCGGCTCCATCCCCCTGCAGGTGTCCACCGGCTACGCCTTCACGGAGGGTGGCACCGTATGGCAGGCCGACATGACCGCCACCGTGTTCCACCCCATGAACCTCATCATGGTGGGCGTGATCCTGGTGTTCATGCCCTTCGTCAACTACGCCATGCATCCCGACAAGGATCACACCATCACCGTCAACCCCGCCCTGCTGGTGGAGGAAGAGGAGAAGACCTATGAGGTAAAGACCCCCGCCGACAAGCTGGAGCACTCCAAGATCCTGTGGGTCCTCACCATCGTGCTGGGCTTCGCATACATCATCAATTACTTTGTGGGTGTGGTGTCCAGAGGCGAGAACGTGGCCAACGCCCTGAACCTGAACATTGTGAACATGATCTTCCTGTTCCTGGGCCTGCTGCTCCACGGCGACCTGCGCCGCTATGTGGACGCCATCGGTGAAGCCGCCTCCGGCGCTGCCGGCATCCTGCTGCAGTTCCCCTTCTATGCCGGTATCATGGGCATAATGACCGCCTCCAACGAGGCAGGCGTGTCCCTGGCTTCCGTGATCTCCGAATTCTTTGTGTCCATCTCCGACACTGTGACCTTCCCCATGCTGTCCTTCCTGGCGGCCGGTATCGTGAACTTCTTCGTTCCCTCCGGCGGCGGCCAGTGGGCCGTTCAGGGCCCCATCATGATGCCCGCCGGCGCTGCCATGGGTATCGAGAATGGCCGTACCGCCATGGCCATCGCCTGGGGCGACCAGTGGACCAACATGATCCAGCCCTTCTGGGCTCTGCCTGCTCTGGCCGTTGCCAAGCTGTCTGCCCGGGATATCATGGGCTATCTGGTGATCGTGCTGATCTTCACCGGCGTGGTAGCCTGCCTGGGCTTCCTGGGCTGGGCCATCTTCTTCTAAGCCAGTCACCTATACATAAAAAGAAACCGCTGCAAAGCAGCGGTTTCTTTTTTCAGCCTGTCGAAAAAGTCTTTTCGACAGGCTGCTGCACTTTTTGAAACTTCAAAAAAGTTTCAAAAAGTGGTTTGACTGGACGTGAAAGACAACCCTGACGGTTTTCTTTCACACTATCTTTCCCTC
>CALWXA010000032.1 GCA_944385395.1 uncultured Oscillospiraceae bacterium
ATATGGGGAATCTGGGTGGAGGTCACCACCGTGATCCGGCCACCCTCCATATAGGAAAAGCACCCGTGATTTTCGATGTGACAGTGCTGCACCATGGGGGTATCATACCAGCCGTCTACGCAGATGAGCCCCGGTTCCCGGATGGCCTCCTGATAATTCCCCAGGGTCAAAGTGGTATGTTTGAGGATATTATTGGGAAACTCGTCATGGAGCTGTGGGGCATCGTCGGCCATGGCCTGCTGAGGATCCAGTACAAAGGGCAGTTCCTCATATTCCACCTCCAGGGCCCGGACCCCCTGCACCGCCGCCAGCTCCGTGTGGGCGATGACCACGGCGATCTCGTCCCCGTAATAGCGCACATGACGGTTCAGCAGCAGCCGGTCCGCCACATCCTGATGCCCCGGGTCCATGGACCAGGGATGCCCCGCCGTGGGGAAGGGACGGTCCGGCACATCAAAGCAGGTGATGACCTTTACCACCCCGTCGATGGCTTCTGCCTTTTGGGTATGGATGGCTTTCACCCAGCCATGGGCGATCTGGGCATGCTTGATGCGGACGTACAGCGCATCCGACGGCACCAGGTCCTCATAGTACCTGGCTCTGCCGGTGGCCTTGTCATAGCCGTCCACCCGCTGCCTGGATTTTCCGGTTTCTGACACGGCGATCCCCTCCTTTATCTGGATTTCTCCACAATAAATTTGAATCATTATAGCATATTTTCGTCAAAATGCAAAGGAAGTTTCTTTTACTTCTTGACGCAGACCCATTTTGACCGGTATACTGTCCTATCATATGCCCGGGAGGTGGAGATATGGCGCGTATCGGCTGCGTGGTGATGGCCGCCGGAAGCGGCAGCCGTTTCGGCGGCAGCAAGCTAACCACGCCCTTTGGTGATGGCACCCTCTTCTCCCATGCGCTGCAGGCTGTTCCCACAGAACTGCTACGGGATTCCGTGGTGGTGTCCGGGGACGATGGGCTGCTGGAGCAGGCCCAGCAGCAGGGATTTCAGACGGTGAGAAATTCCCGGCCCGACCTGGGCATCAGCCGCACCATCGCTTTGGGCATAGAAGCCCTGCCGGAGGTGGACGCCATCCTATTCCTGGTGGCTGACCAGCCCTTGCTGCGTCGGGAAACCGTGGAGCGGCTGCTGACCTTCTATACCGCCCAGCCTCAGTACATGGCGGCGGTAGGGGCACATGGCACACACGGAAACCCGGTGATCTTTCCTGCCGCCTTTTTTCCGGAGCTGCTGGCTCTGCAGGGCGACCGGGGCGGCGGCTGCGTCATAGTCGCACATCCCCATATGCTGCGGGTCATGGACACCGATCCCCGGGAGCTCCGGGACGTGGATACGCTCCAGCAGCTGCAGGAATTAAAACTCCTATAAAAGAAGCTGCGACCCCCAAAAGGCCGCAGCTATTTTTATTTCTTTTTCCGGCTGTAAGGGGTATCCTCCAGGGGCAGAACATACTGACGCCGGCCCGTCAGGCGGAAATAGGCATCGGCAATGGCCGGAGCGCCGGGAATGGCGGTGATCTCTCCAATGCCAATGGCTCCCTCAGCCACAGAAAGGCCCGGCTTTTCCACCACGATGGACCGGATCTCCGGGATCTCCGTAGAGCGGAACAGACCCAGCGTGCCAAATCGGGCGGTGGGGCGGCAGTTTTCATCAATGGGGTATTGTTCCCGCAGGGCATAGCCCATGGACATCACCACACCGCCTTCGATCTGACCCTCACAGCTGAGAGGATTGATAGCTTTGCCCACGGCATGGGCGGCCACCATGGAGGAGATCTTGCCGCTGTCGCCATCCAGCACGCACAGCTGCGTGGCGTAGCCGTAGGCTACATGGCTTACCGGGTGGGGCACATCAGCGCCCAGCGGGTCGGTTTTGGCCAGGTATTCCCCGTAAAACTCCTGTCCGGCCAGTTCCTGCAGTGTATGTTTCTCCAGGGCCTGCCGCAGCTTCTGGGCGGCTCGGCGGGTGGCTTCACCGGTGATGAGGGTCTGCCGGGAGCCGGAGGAATCTCCGGAATCCGGTGCGATCCATGTGTTGCTGCGCTCATAGACCACCTGTTCCCGCTGCAATCCTGCATTGCTGACCACCAGCTGCACCAGTACCGTACCCAGACCCTGGCCCATACAGGAGGCACCGGCGTGGATGTGCACCTTGCCATCGGATTCCACCAGCAGCCTGCACCGGCCCCAGTCGGGGATGCCTACCCCCAGTCCCGAATTCTTCATGGCACAGGCAATACCTACCGGCTTTCCCTGGGCCGCCGCCCGGTCATAGTAGGGCCGGATGGCTTCCAGCGTTTCTACCAGGGCGGTGGAGTCGTCCACGATCTGGCCGTTGGGCAGCACGCCGCCGGGCCGGATAGCGTTGCGGTAGCGGATCTCCCAGGGGGAGATGCCTACCAGATCCGCCATTTCGTTCAGCAGCGTTTCCGTACAGAAGCAGGTCTGGGTGACGCCGAAGCCACGGAAGGCGCCGGCTGGCGGATTATTGGTATAGTAGGCATTCCCTTCAATCTCAAAATTCTCATAGGCATAGGGGCCTGCCGCATGGGTGCAGGCCCGCTCCAGCACCGGGCCGCCTAAAGAGGCAAAGGCGCCTGTGTCGGACACCACCGAGGCCAGTACCCCCTGGATGATGCCGTTTTCGTCGCAGCCCATGGTGAACTCCATGTCCATGCTGTGGCGCTTGGGGTGCACCAGCAGCGATTCCTGACGGGTGAGCTTCACCTTCACCGGGCGCCGGGTCACATAGCTCAGCAGCGCCGCATGGTGCTGCACCGACATATCCTCCTTGCCGCCGAAGGCACCGCCTACCAACAAATTCTGTACCTGGCACTGTTCATAGGGCACCCCCAGCATGGCGGCGCACTCGTGCATGGTGGTATGGCTGCTCTGATCGGAGGTCAGAAGCCGCACGCCGCCGTTGTCCAAGGGCAGAGCCACGCAGCATTCCGGTTCCAGGAAGGCGTGCTCCGTCCAGGGGGTATGGAATTTCCGGGTCAGCACGTGGCGGGAGGCTGCAATGGCGCCTCGGGCGTCTCCACGGGAGACGTGCTTATAGGCCTGCAGATTGTTGCTTAGCTCCTCAAACACCAGCGGGGCATTTTCCGCCGCCGCTTCCGTTGAGTTGTGGACGGCGGGCAGCTCTTCATAGGTCACCTGCACCAGGGCTTTGGCTTTTTCCAAAGTCTCCGGGTCCTCAGCACACACCAGGGCCACGGCGTCCCCCAAGTAGTGGGTGATCTGGCCCGGGGCGATGAGGGTGGGCTGATCCTTTACCAGGTGGCCCACATTCACCTGTCCGGGGATATCCTCAGCCGTCAGGACACAGACCACTCCCGGCAGTGCCAGGGCCTGAGTCGTATCGATGGAAAGCACTCTGGCCCGGGGATAACGGCTGCGCACGGCACTGCCGTAGCACATGCCCTCCACCGTAACGTCGTCGGGGTACTGGCCATAGCCCAGCACCTTTTCCTCCACATCCAGACGGGATACACGCTGCCCCACCTGCCAGTCCTCTTTCCCGGCCGGGATGGCTCCTTGCCGGAAAATCTCACCGGCCAGCAAAATGGCGTCGATGATCTTCACATAGCCGGTGCAGCGGCAGATATTGTTGCGGATGGCAAAAGCAGCCTCTGCACGGTCCGGTTGGGGGTTCACATCCAGCAGTGCCTTGGCGCACAGCACCATCCCCGGGATGCAGAACCCACACTGTACGGCACCGCAGCGGCCGAAGGCATAGGTATAGACCTGCTTTTCCCAGGGAGAAAGACCCTCCACCGTCAGGATGGTTTTTCCCTCCAGCTGCCCGGTTCTGGGCACGCAGGCTTTGGTGGGTTTGCCGTCAATGAGCACATGGCAGGTGCCGCAGGCACCTTCGCTGCAGCCATCCTTCACTGAGGTCAGCTGCAGCTCGTCCCGCAGAAAACGCAGCAGCTTCCGGTCCTGCGTATCCGTTACCTGTTGCCCGTTTACCGTGAAAACAGCCATGGTCGCCTCCTGTTCTGCCTTACTTGTCAAAACTCCAATTCGTAGATCCCCTCATAGGTCATTCCCTGCAGCACTTCTTCCAGACGTTGACGCAGTGCCGGGTCGCAGCGCCAGGCCATTCCGCAGCCTGCGGTGATGCTCCGGGGCACCGGGATCAGCCGTCCCGGCAGTCCCGCCCCATGGCAGCGCTGCTCCATGGCCATAGCCGCCGTTACCGTAGGGAATGTCACCAGAAGCCACAGCTGCGGCGCTATCATTCCGCCACCTCCTGCAGGGCTCTGACGGCAGCATCCACATCCGCCATGGTGTTGAACCAGCCGAAGCTGAAGCGCACGGCCCCCTGTTCCCAGGTACCTAACGCCCGGTGCATCCGGGGCGCACAGTGGCCTCCCGCCCGGACGGCGATATCATGCCGTTCCGCCAGCACTTCCGCTACCTGGGCGGAGTCGTAGTCTCTCACGTTCAGCGACACGATGGCCGCCCGGTTCCAGGTGGAAAAATCACCGTATACCGTAACGCCCGGGATCCGGCTTACTGCTTCATAGAACTGCCGGGTCAGATCCCGCTCGTGATTTGCGATGGTATCCAGTCCCGTTTCTTCCAAAAACTGCACGGCGGCACGCAATCCGGCGATGCCATGGCCGTTGAGTGTACCTGCTTCCAGACGGGTGGGGTATTCCCGGGGCTGCTCCTTGTCATAGGTTTTGACCCCTGTGCCCCCCACCTTGAAGGGTCGGATCTCTACCCCGGGCGCCAGACACAATCCTCCCGTACCCTGAGGGCCCATCAGGCCCTTATGGCCGGTAAAGCACAGCACATCCACCCCCAGCTTCTCCATATCCACCGGCATGGTACCGGCGGTCTGGGACGCATCCAGCACCAGCAAAAGGCCGTGTTTCCGAGCGAAGTCTGAGAGCAGCGCCACATCCGTCAGGTTGCCGGTGAGATTGGAAGCATGGGTGCAGACGATGGCTTTGGTATGGGGCCGCAGCAGGCGGGGCAATTCCTCATAGGCAAGGACGCCTTTCCCATCCGCCGGCAGGAAATCCGCATTTCCCCGGCGATACAGCGGCCGAAGCACAGAATTATGGTCGCAGTCTGTAGCGATGACATGATCCTCCGGGGCAAAGAGACCCGCAATGACCATATTCAGCGCTTCCGTTGCGTTGCAGGTAAACACCACCCGCTCCGGAGCATCGCAGCCGAAGAATTGTGCCAGACGGCAACGGGCATCATAGATCACCCGGGACGCGGACAAAGACTCCGCATGGACGCCCCGGCCGCTGTTGCCCATGGTTTCCATGGCGTCCACCACCGCTTCCACCACCTGGCGGGGCTTGCGGAGGGTGGTGGCTGCATTGTCCAGATAGATCACGGCTTGATCACCTGACCGGCGCCGCTGAGCCGCTCCACAATGGTGTACATATCCGTTACCTTGCCCACCGCCAGCTGCTCCGTGAGCCCGTAATAGTTCAGGCAGGTGCCGCAGGTCAGGATCTCCACCCCCTGCTGCTCCATATTCCGCAGATCTTCCAGGAAGGGCGAACCCTCCACCGTCAGTCTGGCACCGCCGTTATAAAAGAGGACAGTCCGAGGCGGCTGAGGCAGACGGGAGATAGCAAAAATAAATCCTTTCAGCAGGGTGCGGCCCAGCTCATCGCTGCCGCGGCCCATGATCTCCGTGTCTACAGCCACCACCAGGTGGCCGGGAGCGGCACAGCTGCAGTCTTTCACCTCAGGCAGCGGGGTCTCCTCCACCGGAGCATTCACGGGAATGGTCACGATATAGTGCTCAGACTCCGGCTGGTCTACCTTCACCGGCAGCTTTTTCTGCAGCGCCATACGTCTGAGATTCTCTACTGCCACAGGATTATCTACATGTACTTCCAGGACCCCCTGGCTCATACCAGCCAGGGTCTGATTGGCTTTTACAACGGGAATGGGACAGGCCTGTCCCCGCATATCCAAAATCGTTGCCATATGACCACTCCTTTTCCCGGTTATTGTTGGCAATATTGTACCACATGCGCCCCGAATTACAAGAAAAAAGTAAGGACGAGGCGTTGCCTCGTCCTTACCTCATGCTTCACAGATTGCTTCGATCAAAGCCAGCACTTCTTCCCTGCCCTGACCCTTTTCCGCTGAAAAGGGAATCAGCGGTGTTTCGTCAGACAGTTCCAGGGTGTCCCGGATCTGCTGCAGAGTGGGTTCGATCTCCCGCTTCTTTAGCTTATCCAGCTTATTGGCTACCACTACCACAGGACATCCGGAGCCGCGGAACCATTGGAACATGGTGACATCGTCAGCAGTGGGCTTATGTCGGGCATCCACGATTAGGATCCCCATGGTGAGGAGCCCCGGTTCCTGGAAATACTGCTCCATCAGCTGACCCCACCGGTCCCGCTCTGCCTTGGACACCTTGGCATAGCCATAGCCCGGCAGATCGGTGAAATAGATCTGCTCATCAATGGCAAAATAGTTGATCTGCGTGGTCTTACCGGGGGTCGCACCTACACGGGCAAAATTCTTGCGGTTCAAAAGCCGGTTGATAACGGAGGATTTGCCCACGTTGGAGCGTCCGGCGAAAGTCACCTGTGGCTTTCCGTCCCGGATGAAGGTTCCCGGTTTCACGGCAGAGAGCACAAATTCCGCTTTTTGAAAATTGATAGGCACCCAAGTCACCCGCCTTTATAGTTTCAGTCTTGCAGAGGTTATGGTTGTTTCTGCAGGCAGCACCGTCAGATGTTGCAGCGTCTGGACGCCGTCCTTGCTGCGGACCAGAGCCGCAGAAAATACTTCGTCTACCGAGGAAACCGGCACAAATTTCAGCGCCTTGCGCACCGTTGGATCGATCTCCTCCAGATCTTTCTCGTTCTCCTTGGGCAGGATCACCGTGCCGATGCCGTTGCGCAGCGCCGCCATGGTCTTTTCCTTCAGTCCGCCAATGGGCAGTACCCGGCCCCGGAGCGTCACTTCGCCGGTCATGGCCACATCGCCCCGGACCTTCCGGCCCGTAAGGGCCGAAAGCATGGCGGTAGTGACAGCAATGCCTGCCGACGGACCATCCTTGGGAACAGCACCTTCCGGGAAGTGTACATGGATATCCTTTGTCTTGGAGAAGGTACTGTCGATGCCCAGCTCCACGGCCCGGCTGCGCAGGCAGCTGAGCGCCGCCCGGGCGGATTCCTGCATCACCTCGCCCAGGTTGCCGGTGAGCTCCAGCTTCCCGGAGCCGTCCATGACATTGACTTCCACTTCCAGGATCTCGCCGCCTACTTCCGTCCAGGCAAGGCCGTTGACCACGCCGATTTCTTCACGGCTGCTATGTACACTCTCCTGGTACCGTGGGACTCCCAGGAAATCCTTCAGGTTTTTATCTGTAATGTTAACACGCTTTACATCGCTTGTTACCAGTCGCATAGCTGTTTTCTGACACAGCTTACCCAGCTGGCGGTCCAGAATACGGACGCCGGATTCCCGGGTATAGCCGCTGATGATGCCGCGGATGGCGCCATCGGATACATGGAGCTGGGATTTCTTCAACCCGTGCTCCCTGCGCTGCTTGGGCAGCAGATGCTCCCGGGCGATC
The DNA here is from genome assembly GCA_944385395.1 of uncultured Oscillospiraceae bacterium. GTDB lineage: Bacteria > Bacillota > Clostridia > Oscillospirales > Oscillospiraceae > Vescimonas. Next base: position 7,598 of record CALWXA010000032.1, read on the forward strand.
TCCACCTTTTCCTCGTCGGTGTAGCTGCTCAGCTGAATGACCTCCATCCGGTCCAGCAGCGGACGAGGGATGGTGTCGGTGGTATTGGCGGTGGTAATGAACATCACACGGCTCAGGTCCACCGGGATCTCCAGAAAGTGGTCACGGAACGCATAGTTCTGCTCGCTGTCCAGTACCTCCAGCAGCGCCGAAGCCGGATCGCCCCGCATATCGCTGGCCAGCTTGTCGATCTCATCCAGCACCAGCAGCGGATTCATGGAGCCGGAACGGATGATACCGTCGATGATGCGGCCAGGCATGGCGCCAATATACGTCTTGCGATGGCCACGGATATCCGCCTCGTCCCGGACGCCGCCCAGGGACAGACGGGCCAGCTTCCGGTTCATGGCCTTGGCCACGGAGATGGCGATGGAGGTCTTGCCCACACCGGGAGGTCCTACCAGGCACAGGATCTTGCCCTTGGCCTCAGGATAGATCTGCCGCACGGCGATGATCTCCAGAATCCGTTCCTTGACCTTCTCCAGACCGAAATGATCCCGGTCCAGAATGGCCTTGGCCTTAGCCACGTCCACCCGTTCCTTGGTTTCCTTATTCCAGGGCATTTCCAGGCAGACGTCCAGATAATTGCGGATCACCGATGCCTCGGCGCTGCCGTAGGGCTGCTTAGCCAGACGTCCGATCTCCTTATGCAGCTTCTGGGAAATCTCCTCAGAAACCTTCAGCTCTTCCACCCGCTGGGTGTACTGGGCGATTTCCTCATCGCTGTCATCCCCCAGCTCGTGCTGCAGCACCTTCATCTGCTCACGAAGAATCATATCCTTCTGCACCTGGGCCACCCGCTGGCGGACCTTTTGCTCGATCTCCACTTCCACCGTCAGAACATCCAGTTCATGGGTCAGGATCTCGTTGACAAGCTGCAGACGCTTCACAGGATGCAGCTCCTCCAGCACACGCTGACGGTCCTGGTGCCGCAGGGTCATGTTCTGGGCGATGAAATCCGCCAGATGACCGGGGTCCCGGTCATCCAGCACAGCGGAGACCACCTCGTTGGAGAGGTTGGGCGCCAGGGTCTGGTATTCGCCGAAAATGCCGTAGGTCTGGCGCAGCAGCGCCTCAGCCTTGGTACTATGTACCCCGGCAGCAGGCTCTTCCAGCAGCTCCACATTGGCCTGCAGGAAAGGCTGGGTCTGCCACAGGCGGCGGATCCGGGCACGCTGCCGGCCTTCCACAATGACCCGCACCGTGGTTTCCGAGGTACGCAGGATCTGCAGAATGCGGCAGACCGTGCCCACCGTATAGAGATCCTCTTCCTCCGGGTCTGACACGCTGATTTCCCGCTGGGTCACCAGCAGCAGCTCACGGTTGTCGTCCATGGCCCGTTCCAGAGCCAGAATGGAGATCTCCCGCTCCACATCAAAGCTCATGGTCAATGTGGGAAATGCCGTCAGACCCCGCAGGGCCAGAACAGGATAGGTCCGTGTTGTCATACACAAATCACTCCTTATAGGGAAAGAGAAGAGACGACTGCTCGCCCCTTCTCTATCATGCGTTTAAGAGGCCGGTGCCGACGACTGTTTATCCGTCTTTCCGGTCTTCAATTTTGCCCGGCGCACCGCCTTGTCCGGATCACGTTCCAGCACCGGCTGCTGGCCGTGCTTGACGCAGTCCTCCGTGATGGTCACCTTGGTGATGGTGGGATCCGACGGAATATCGTACATGATCTTGGTCAGGATCCCTTCCATGACGGCCCGCAGGCCACGGGCGCCGATGTTCCGCTCGATAGCCCGATCGGCCACTGCCTGCAGCGCCTCAGGCTGGAACTCCAGCTCCACATCGTCGTACTCAAACAGCTTGCGGTACTGCTTCACCAGTGCGTTTTTGGGGTCAGTCAGAATCCGAACCAGATCGTCACGGCTGAGACCATCCAGCGCAGCGATCACCGGCAGACGGCCCACCAGCTCAGGGATAATGCCGAACTTCAGCAGATCCTGGGGCTGCACCTCTTTCAGGAGCTTGCCCTCCTGACGCTGGGCCTTGCTCTCCACCACGGCGTCAAAGCCGATGCCCTTGCGGTTGGTACGGCGCTCGATGATCTTTTCCAGTCCATCGAAGGCACCGCCGCAGATGAAGAGGATATTCCGGGTGTCGATCTGGATGAACTCCTGATGGGGGTGCTTCCGTCCGCCCTGGGGCGGTACGTTGGCCACAGTGCCTTCCAGGATCTTCAAAAGAGCCTGCTGCACGCCCTCGCCGGACACATCCCGGGTGATGGAGGTATTCTCACTCTTCCGGGCGATCTTATCGATCTCGTCCACATAGATGATACCGTGCTCTGCCAGCTCCACATCGAAGTCCGCCGCCTGCAGCAGACGCAGCAGAATGTTCTCCACGTCGTCGCCCACATAGCCGGCTTCCGTCAGGGTGGTGGCGTCAGCAATGGCAAAGGGTACCTTCAGCACCCGGGCCAGGGTCTGGGCAAAAAGGGTCTTGCCGCTGCCGGTAGGACCGATCATCAGGATGTTGCTCTTCTGCAGCTCCACATCCTCGTCGCCGCCGAAATAGGTCCGCTTATAGTGGTTGTACACCGACACGGACAGGGCGATCTTGGCCGCCTCCTGACCGATGATGTACTGATCCAGCACTTCTTTGATCTCCCGGGGCGTGGGCAGCTGATCCGGCGTTTCATAGCCGGCGGCAGGGCCGGCCTCATATCCATCGTTCAGGATGGACATGCACAGATTGACGCACTCGTCACAGATCCGGACTCCGGGGCCCTGGATCATCCGGTGCACCTGGTTTTCATGCTTGCCGCAAAAAGAGCAGCGAAGCGATTTACGCTCGTCAGCCATGGGTTTTACCTCTTGTAGATCACCTTGTCGATAAGGCCGTATTCCTTGGCCTCCTCGGCGGTCATGAAATTATCACGCTCACAGGCGGCAGTCATTTCCTCCACCGTCCGGCCGGCATTTTCGGCCATGATCCGGTTCATGCGCTTTTTGATGGTTTCCAGGCGCTTGAGGTGGATGGCCATATCCGTGATCTGACCCTGGGTACCGGCAGAAGGCTGGTGGATCATGATCTCGGCGTTGGGCAGCGCAATGCGCTTGCCCTTGGCGCCGGCGGACAGCAGGAATGCGCCCATGCTGGCTGCCAGACCCACGCAGATGGTGGACACATCGCACTTGATATACTGCATGGTATCATAAATGGCCATGCCAGCCGTGACGCTGCCGCCGGGGCTGTTGATGTACATCTGGATGTCCTTGTCAGGATCCTGTGCTTCCAGGTACAGCAGCTGAGCCACCACGATGGAGGCGGACGTATCGTTGACCTCTTCGCCCAGGAAGATGATGCGGTCGTTGAGCAGGCGGGAGAAAATATCGTAGGAACGCTCGCCCCGATTGGTCTGCTCCACAACATAAGGGATTAAGCTCATAGTATAAGCCTCCTGTTCAAATAGATGTATACAACTGGAAGTATACCCGCCCTCATGTGATTTCTTTCCCATTATGGAAGATTATTTCTCTTCTTCCTGCTTGGGCTCTTCTTCAGTCTTGGGTTCCTCCGGAGCCGTAGCCACAGCACTGTCGGCCACCAGCTTGATGACCTTCTCGCGGATCACCTGCTCCTTCACCTGATCGGCAGGCAGGAACTTCTTGACGGTATCCACATCCATGCTGTACTTCTCGGCCACATTCTTGATCTCGGCCTCCACATCCTCGTCGGTGGCGTCGATGTTCTCAGCCTTGACGATAGCGGCCACAGCCAGATCCAACTTCACCTGCTGCAGGGCGGGGCCCTTGGCCTGGGACTTAAACTCGTCCTCGGTGCTGCCGGTCATCTGCAGATACTGCTCGAAGGGGATGCCCTGAGCGGCCATCTGCTGCTTGAAGTTGTCCAGCATCCGCTGGGTCTGCAGCTCCACCAGCTCATCGGGGATCTCGCAGGTGATGCCGTCGGCCACCTTCTGCATCAGCACGTCCTCAAAGGCACGCTGGGCAGCTTCCTTGCGCTCGGCAGTGATCTTCTTCTTCAGGTCAGCCTTCAGATCCTTCAGGGTATCAAACTCAGAAACGTCCTTGGCGAACTCGTCGTCCATGGCGGGCACTTCCTTGGCCTTGACCTCGTTGACCTTCACATCGAACACAACGGGCTTGCCGGCCAGCTCGGGGGTGTAATTCTCCGGGAAGGTGATGTCGATATCCTTCTCCTCGCCGGCCTTCATGCCGATGAGCTGATCTTCAAAGCCGGGCACGAAGCTGCCGGAACCGATCTCCAGATCGAAGTTCTCGCCCTTGCCGCCGTCAAAAGCAACGCCGTTATCAAAGCCCTCGAAATCAATGGTGGCGGTATCGCCCTTCTTCACGGCGCGATCCACGCTGACCAGCCGGGAGTTGCGCTCAGCCATCTCCTTGAGCCGGGCGTTGACATCGGCAGCCATGACCTTCACTTCGGCCTTGGGAGCCTCCAGGCCCTTGTACTGACCCAGGGTCACTTCAGGATACACAGCCACGGTGGCCTTGAAGGTCACGCCGTCCTTGCTGCACTCCACCAGCTCCACTTCGGGATAACCCACCACATCCAGCTCCTGCTCCTTCACAGCGCCTTCATAGGCATCGGGCAACACAATGTTGACGGCTTCCTCATAGAAAACCTCAACGCCGTACATCCGCTCGATCATCTTCCGGGGAGCCTTGCCGGGCCGGAAGCCGGCAACGTTGATCTTGCCGCGCATCTTCAGATAGGCCTTGTTGATGGCCGCCTCAAATTCCTCGGCGCTGACCTGGATGGTCAGAACGATCTTGCTCTTCTCCAGTTTTTCACAGGATTTTACACTCATTTCGATTTTTCCTCCGTTCAGCATCAATCTAATCAATGCAATTTAATATGATATCAGAAAAGGAACAGAATTTCCACACCTTTTTGCATCAATCGCAAATTTTTTTAGGAGTAAATTCCAGATAGTCTGCCGACACCAGGGCATACCGTGTTCCATGGTGTTCCCCTTCCACGGCCCGGCGATGGGATTGCCCGTGGAGATGGCCGTAATAGCAGGCACGGACATCGTATTGCCGCAGCAGATGCAGGATCTCCGGACAGCTATAGCCCTGATACAGCGGCGGATAGTGGAGAAAGCAGATCTTGGGCCGGTCCCCCGCCGCTTTCAGGGATGTTTCCAGCCGCCCCGCTTCCCGCAGCAGCATTTTCTCGTTATGACCCCCGTCCAGCTCGTAAAACCAGCCCCGGGTGCCGCACAGCGCCACGTCACCGTACCATTTGCAGTTGTTGTGCAGGATATCCAGAGAAGTCAGGCCATGGGCGGCAAAGAACTTCTCCATCTTGGACGCCGTATTCCACCAGTAATCGTGGTTTCCCTTCATCAGGATCTTCCGCCCCGGCAGCCGGTGCAGAAACCGCAGATCCTCCAGGGACTCCTCCAGGCTCATACCCCAGGAGAGATCCCCACACAGCACCGTGACATCCTCCTCATTCAGTTGGGCGAACGCAGCCTCCAGCCGCTGCACATAGCCCTGCCAGCCTTTTCCGAACACCTCCATGGATTTGTCGGTATTCAGCGACAGATGCAGATCGCCGATTGCGTATAGTGCCATGGGCCTCCTCCTACCGTATCATGCGCCTGAGATTATTCCAGAACAGATCCTCCAGCAGCGAAGCCGGATATCCCCGGCCTTTCAGTGCCTCGTACAGCAGCGGTATATCCTGCAGCCCCTGCAGGCCGCCAGCCAGTACGTCGCAGCCGTCCAGATCACCGCCGAAGCACACCGTTTTCTCACCGCCCAGGTTCAGGAAATGCTCGATATGGGCCGTCAGCAGCTCCAGGCTGTCGCCGTCTCCCACAAAGGGGCGGTAAAAATTGATGCCCACCACGCCGCCGCTGTCCCGGATGGCCTGGAACTGGTCGTCAGTCAGGTTCCGGGGATGGGGACAAATCGCCCGGCTATTGGAATGGGACGCCACCACAGGCCCGCGTGCCATGCGGCACAGGTCCCAGAAGCCAGGGTCGGAAAGATGGGATACATCGGGATAGATGCCGCAGCGCTCCAGCTCCCGAACGAAGTCCCGGCCCTGAGGGGAAAGCCCCCGATCCGATTCCCGGCTGTTAGAGCCGGAAACGGCGTTGCCGTAATTCCAGGTGAGGTTCAGGAATTTCACGCCCCACCCGGCAGCCAGAGCCACCTGCGCCGGATCGCAGTCCAAAAGATCGGCGCCCTCAATGGACAGCAGCGCCGCCATTTTCCCCTGGGCCACTGCCTGATCGATGTCCGCCCCGGTGCGGCAGTGCTGCACCAAGCCGGCGTTTTCATCCATCTCCTGTGCAAAGCGATGATAGAGCCGCTTGCATTGGGCCAGCATTCCGTCCGGCGGCGCTGCCCCCGGCGAGTGATAGAGGGCAAAGATCTGGGCGTACCGGCCCAGCTGTGTCCCCCTGACAAGATCCACATGGCCTGTATTTTCCTGCAAGCCCTGATCCGGCAGCGCCAGACAGCGGGCAATGGTATCGCAGTGTGCATCAAAATACGGGATACCCATATGTAACCACCTTAAAATGCGTTTTCCAGATAGACAATGCGGACGGAAGCCGGACTATGGGCTCCGTCGGTGTAGACTTCTGCCACATCGAAGCGGACGGGACAGTCCAGTTCATATTGGCTGAGGTAAAAGGCCGCCGTTTTCCGCAGACGCTCCTGCTTGGCCGCCGTTACGTATTCCCGGGGCAGGCCGTACTGCAGATTGGAACGCAGCTTTACCTCCACAAAGCACAGTACCTTCCCCTTCCGGGCGATGAGATCGATCTCACCAAACCGGCAGCGGTAGCTGTGTCCCAGCAGCTCATAGCCGTTCCGGCGCAGATACGCCGCCGCCTGGGCCTCGCCCCAGGTGCCGGAGGAACGGCTCACGACTGACCCTCCATCCATTTTTTCAGGAAAGTCATACGGTGTGCCGGACAGGGTCCGTATTGGGCCAGCATATCATAATGGAGCTTGGTGCCGTAGCCCTTGTGCCGGGCGAAGCCGTACTGGGGATACAGAGCGTCCAGCTCCCGGGCCACATAGCGGTCCCGGCTGACCTTAGCCAGAATGGAGGCCGCAGCAATGGAGGCGCTTTTCCCGTCACCCCCCACCACCAGACGGTGGGGCGTGGTGATGGCAAAGCTCTTTCCGTGATCCCGGTTTCCATCGATCAGCGCCAGTTCCGGCATCGGGTCCAACTGATCCATCGCCAGCTGCATGGCCTTCATCCGGGCACTGAGGATATCGGTTTCGTCGATCTCCCGGGCCTCCACACGGGCCACGGCATAAGCAAGGGCCACTTGAATGATTTCGTCGTACAGTGCATCCCTCTGCTTTTCCGTCAGCTTTTTGGAGTCGTTGAGGCCGGAGATAGAACAGCCCATGGGCAGGATCACCGCTGCGGCATACACGGGACCGGCCAGAGGGCCGGCACCCGCTTCATCCACGCCGCAGATTCGGCTGAAGCCCTCCGCCGTCAGTTCCCGTTCCAGCGTCCAGAGATCCTGCTTTGCTTTCATTTCAGATCCTCCGGCGTTTCCAGGGTAAAGCGGCCCAGCTTGCCGCCACGGAATTCATCCAACAGAATGCGGGCCATCCGCTGGGTATCTACCTCGCCGCCACGCATCAGGAAGCCACGCTTGCGGCCTGCCTGAATCAGCAGATCGTAGCCAGAGTCCTCTTCCCCGATCTCCAGCTTATACCGCTCTGTGACCGCCGCCGGGTAATGGGCGGCCAGATATTCCATCAGGTAGCTGGCCAGTTCTTCCAGGTCCATCACATCGTCCTTGATGGCGCCGGTAAAGGCCAGATGCATTCCCACACGGGTATCCTCAAACTTGGGCCAGAGGATACCGGGGGTATCCAGCAGTTCCAACGCAGCATCCACCGGTACCCACTGCTTGCTGCGGGTAACGCCGGGGCGGTCTTCCGCCCGGGCCGTTTTGCGCCGGGCTACCTTATTGATAAAGGTGGATTTCCCCACGTTGGGGATCCCCAGCACCATTACCCGGACGGTGCGGCCCACCTGCCCTTTTTCGGCATAGGCTGCCAGCTTTTCCCGCAGCAGTTCCCGAACGGCTGCGGCGAACTGGGCCGTTCCCACACCGTCCTTGGCGTTGGCTTCCAGCACGGCATAGCCCTGCTGCCGGAAATACGCCGCCCAGCGTTTGGTCTGGGCCGGATCTGCCTGATCCACACGGTTGAGCACCACCAGCCGGGGCTTCCCTGCCGTCATCTCATCCACATCGGGATTACGGCTGGAAACAGGGATTCTGGCGTCCAAAATCTCACATACGGCATCCATATTCCGGATCTCCGCCACGATCATACGGCGGGTCTTGGTCATGTGGCCGGGAAACCAGCTCAAGTCCTGGATCTGCATGTGACTTCACCTCCTGCAGCATTACATACATGGTTTATCATATCATACATCCCCCCAAATGGGAATAGGAAAAACCCGCCCGCACACGGCGGACGGGTTTCTTGGATCATGGCTTACAGCTTTTCCTTGATCTTGGCAGCCTTGCCCACGCGGCCACGCAGATAGTACAGTTTGGCGCGGCGGACATAACCGTGACGGACCGTCTCGATCTTGTCGATGGACGGAGAATGGACCGGGAACACCTTCTCCACGCCTACGCCGTAAGAGATGCGGCGCACGGTGATGGTTTCCTCGATGCCGCCGTGCTTCTTGGCAATCACGATGCCTTCGAAGACCTGGATACGCTCACGGGTACCTTCCTTGACCTTGACGTGAACGCGAACGGTGTCGCCCACTTCCACAGCGGGGACGTCCTTGAGCTGCTTTTCGCTCAGTGCCTTGATGAGATCCATGGATATTTCCTCCTAAATTATAGGTGTTCATGCCGCCATACAAGCGGTGTCCCATTCCATTTCCAGACACCGACGACAGAGGACCGCCCTTTTTCGCCATGATAGAATATCATAGTTTCTGGCCAAATGCAAGACTTTTTTGATCTTTTTTCGTCTCATCGGAACACGTTCCCCTGCTCGTCCAGAAAACGCAGGCGGCGCACCCGGACAAAGTCCGGCGTCAGCTCCGGCAGATGGGTGGCAATGGCCCGCTCCAGCAGCTGGGGATTCAGCCCCGGATTCTGGGCCTGCACCGTTACCAGACAGCGGATCTGATGGGGCTGTTCCTCCATGCGGATGCTGCGGATCAGCGGTGCAATGTCCACATCCGCCAGATCCTTGCGCTTGGTACGCTTCTGGGTCACCAGTTCCGGCCGGGCAAACAGCTCCCGCAGCCGTGGCAGCGCCTCCGCAGGAACACCGGCGTCATAGTCCAGCAGCACCTCTGCCTCCAGCTGCGCCAGCTGTCCGGCAGGCCGCTGGGGTACGTAGCAGTCCAACACGTGGAGCCCAGCAGGCAGTCCCTGATTCATCTGTTCCGCAATGCCACTGCCGTCACAGTCCGCCGTCACCTCAAAGTCCACCAGCTCACAGTCGCTGGACTGACCTACCGGCAGCGGCAGTACGATAGAAATGATGGGGTGGGGATGGAAGCCCTGGGAATGGCGCAGCTCCAGCCCGGACCGGGCAAAGGAGCGCTGAAAAGTACGCAGCAGGTCCAGATGGGAAATATAGGCGGCCTGGGCCTCCTTTTGAAACAACAAACGCAGCTTAGACATCGCAGGTCCCTCCCACCAGATGATTGGCTCCGCAGCCGTTGCAGCGGGTACGGCAGTCCGGCGTGGTCTGGGCGGCAAAGGCTTTTTCATGCTCCCGCCAGAGATACGCCTCGGTAACGCCGCTGGAGATCATGGACCAAGGCATCACCTCGTCCTTTTCCCGGCGGCGGTTGGCATAGAAATGGGGATCCAGACCACAGTCGTCGAAGGCCTCCAGCCAGCGGTCCAGGGAGAAATACTCCTCCCAGGCGTCAAGCTTTGCGCCTTTACGCCATGCTGTTTCCAATACTTTCCCCAATCTCCGGTCGCCCCGGGCCAGGATGGCCTCCAGGAAGCTGGTATCTGCGTCGTGCCAGTTGTAGGTCACGGTCTTGGTCTTGATGGCCTCCTGCAGCAGCTTCACACGCCGCCGGTACTCCTCCTTGGAGATCTGGGGCTCCCACTGGAAAGCGGTGTGGGGCTTGGGCACAAACCAGGAGGTGGACACGGTGATCCGCACCCCACGGGCCTTGTTGGACGCCGTTTCCCGCCAGGTATGCATCACTCTTGCTGCCAGGTCTGCAATGCCCAGCACGTCCTCATCGGTTTCCGTGGGCAGGCCCAGCATGAAGTAAAGCTTCACCGCATTGTAGCCGCCGGCAAAGGCGGTGGCACAGGACTGCAGCAGATCCTCCTGGGTCACGTTCTTATTGATGACGTCCCGCAGCCGCTGGGTACCGGCCTCCGGTGCGAAGGTCAGGCCGGACTTGCGGCCCTTGGCCAGACGCTGCATCAGGGCCATGGAGAAGTTGTCCGCCCGAAGACTGGGCAGGGACAGGTTCACATGATGCTCCGTGCAGTATGCATCCAGCTCATCGCACAGTTCCGTCAGCTGGGGATAATCGCTGGTGCTGAGGCTGGAGAGGGTCATTTCCTGATAACCGGTGTCGGCACAGGCCTCTATGCCGTACTGGGCACACAGATCCCGGCTGCGGTTGCGCACCGGCCGGTATACATAGCCCGCCTGGCAGAAGCGGCAGCCCCGGATACAGCCCCGGAACAGCTCCAGCGTCACACGGTCCTGCACGATCTCCGTGGAGGGCACGATGGTCTTTACCGGGAAATAGGACTTGTCCATATCATGGATGATGCGCTTGGTGACTTTGGCCGGTGCCCCTTCCCGGGGAACGATGGCCTCTACCGTGCCGTCTGCGTGATAGGTCACATCATAGAGGCTGGGGACATAGACGCCATCCAGCTGGGCCGCTGCCTGCAGAAAGCGCTCCTTGCTCCAACCCTCCCGGCGGGCGGTACGGTGCAGTTCGATGAGTTCCACCGTTACCTCTTCCCCTTCGCCCAGGCTTACCAGATCCACAAAGTCCGCCAAAGGCTCCGGGTTATACATAGCCGTGCCGCCGGCGATCACCAGCGGCGTCAGGCCGGTGCGTTCCTTGGCGTGGAAGGGGATCCCCGCCAGATCCAGCATATTCAGCACGGCGGGAAAGGCCATCTCGTAGCCGATGGAAAAGGCCACGATGTCAAAATCCGTAATGGGCTCCCCAGATTCCAGGGCAAAAAGAGGCATACTGGCCTGGCGCATCTCCTGCTCCATATCGCCCCAGGGGGCAAACACACGCTGGCACCAGACGCCGGGCATCTGGTTCATGACGCCGTACAGAATCCGCATGCCCAGATTGGACATACCGATCTCATAGGTATCCGGGAAGCAGAAAGCGATGCGGGTATCCACCCCGGCGGCGTCCTTGATGACGGCGTTATATTCCCCGCCGGTATAGCGGGCCGGCTTCTGCACACGGGGCAGAATGCGTTCCAATCTCTTGTCCACGGTCATTCTCCTGTCGTAAAAAACTGATCTTCGAACCTTTATTTTACCTGCTTATCCGTGGTTTTACAAGCTTTTTTTCCGACATTCCGCTCCAGACCGGCCCCAAGGCCCCCAGCAGCAAAAAGGGGCTCCCCTGTTCCAGATAGATCACCGCCGCACCTACCAGCAGCAAAAAGACGGTCATGCACCGGCTGATGGCGCCCACCAGCCGGTCTGCCGTAAAAGGCTCCGTGCACCAGGCTACCAGGAGCCATAAAAAAGCACCGCCGTCCAGCGGCAGGATGGGCAGCAGATTGAACAGGCCCAGTACCAGCTGCGCACCGGAAAAGAGATAGCCTAAGTTCCACCACTTCCCCGCCGCCGCCAACACAAAGGCCAGGATCAGATTTACCCCCGGCCCCGCCAGCACCGCCAGCATCTCCTGGCCATAGGAGAGCTGCGGGTAAGGACGCAGCCGCATCTGGGCGCCGAAAGGAGAAATGCGGATGGCCTCCACCTGTGCGCCCTGATGCTTCAGCATGGCGTAATGGCCCAGCTCATGGAGCAGCGCCGCCAGCAGCAAAGCTGCCAGCAGTTCCGGAGAAGCCGCCCAGATAAATACCGCCAGTAGCAGTGTGGTCCAGGGAGACACATGGATCTTGACAGGTTCAGACCGTGACATAGTAGATGGGATTGAAATAGGTGGTGTCACGGTACAGTTCAAAATGCAAGTGAGGACCGGTGGCCTCCCCGGTTTGTCCCACCTCGGCAATGGGATCGGACATGCGCACCAGCTGTCCGGAGGAAGCAGTGATCCGGCTGCAGTGGGCGTAAAGGGTGGTGAAGCCGCCCTCATGCAGTACCGTAACGTACTTGCCCAGCGCAGAGCTTTCCCCTACTGCTGTGACTTTTCCGTCGGCAAAGCTGGTGATGACTGTGCCTTCCGCAGCTTCCAGATCCAACCCATAGTGGAACTGCATGTCGCCGTCAATGGGATGCAGCCGATAGCCGAACCGCTCCGTCAGCGTTCCCACCACGGGATTGGCATAGTCAAAACCCAGCACCTGCTGCAGCATGGACACATTCTCCGGCAAGGTATCCGGCGTATCAACCGTTGCAGCGGTGGTCTGCAGTCCGGCGGTAGTCCCTGCCGGGCCAACAGGCACCTCCTGGGAACCGAACACTGCGGTATAGGCATCGTTGAGGGCTTCCTCCAGCCCCTCTTCCAGACCCACGGCCCGACCAACCGCGGAAAAAGCCGCTACAAAATCGGTGTCTTCGCCCATCAGCTGCAGCAACCGTTCCCGATAACCCTCCAACGTCTGAGGCGCTGCCAGCTTTACGGCTACCACCAGCACCAAAATGGCGGCACTCACCACCAGCTGCCACAGCCGGATCTGCTCCTGACGCCGGGCAGAGGTCTTCCGCTTTCCGGCAGCATTCTCTCTGCCCTGTTCCTGCTGCAGGCGGCTGTAGGCACTGTAGCTGCGGCGCTTCTGGGCATAGCTGTGGTCAATGCGTTTTCCGCCTTTTTTCTTCAATCCTGTCATGTGGGCACCTCCTTCGCTTTTCCAATGTATGCCCGGTGGACAGGCGGCAGAACAGCAGATTTTCTGCTTGACAGACAGCAAAAAAGCACATATAATGGATAGGCTGACGGGGTGTGGCGAAGTTTGGTATCGCGCTTGGTTCGGGTCCAAGAGGCCTCGGGTTCGAATCCCGACACTCCGACCAAAAAGCCCCGAAATTCCATGAATTTCGGGGCTTTTTCTTCAGGAATATACACATCAAGGAGAAAATTCCATGGATATGTTTGACCAGATTGAGCTGTTTGATTGTCCCGTCTGCCATGGCGCAGGCCTTCTGGAGGAGGAAGCCGGCTGGTGTGTCTATGCCACCTGCCTGGACTGCGGCGCGCATACCGCAGAGATCCCCTTCAAAAATGATGAGGAGCGCCTCAAAGCCGCCCAGCAGTCTGCCCGGATGTGGAATATGGGCAAGGTGATTTCCTCCGGTGTGGGAGACTGAGCATTCGTTTCCCACCATTTTCCTCCAGATAAAAAAGAGCGCCAGCTTCTGCTGGCGCTCTTTCTTTTTCACTTACACGCCCTGGGCGATCATAGCCGAAGCGATCTTCTTGAATGCAGCAATATCATTGCCGGCCATCAGATCGTAGCCCAGACCATAGGCCTCGGCCGCTGCGGCAGATGCGTCGTAGATGTCGCTCATGATCCCCTGGAGCCGGCGATCCACTTCACTGCGGCTCCAGCTGTAGCGCAGGCTGTTCTGCACCATCTCCAGGGCCGACACCGCCACACCGCCGCTGCCGGCAGCCTTGGAACCGGCCGTAAGGATCTTGGGGCTCAGGCACAGCAGACGCCGGGCTTCCGTAGTGGCGGGCATATTGGCCCCCTCCACATAGTAGCGCACGTTGTTGGCAATGAGCATCACTGCATCTTCCACGTCCAGCTCGTTCTGGGTGGCGCAGGGAATGGCGATGTCCACCGGTACCTCCCAGGGTTTCTTGCCGGGATAGAACTTGACCCCGAACTTCTCGGCATACGGCTCCACCTTATCGGCGCCGCTCTGCCGCATCTGCAGCAGGAAATCAAATTTTTCCTTGGTCGCCACGCCGTCCGGATCGTGGATATATCCGTCGGGGCCGGAGAGGGTCACCACTTTGCCGCCCAACTCCGTAACCTTGCGGCAGATACCCCAGGACATATTGCCGAAGCCGGAGATGGCCACCAGCTTGCCCTCCAGGCTTTCATGCTGATGCTGCAGCATCCGAGCCAGGAAATACACCGTACCGAAACCCGCCGCCTCCTGCCGGATCAGGCTGCCGCCGTAGGTGAGACCCTTGCCGGTAAGCGCACCGCTCTCGCTGCGGCCGGACAGGCGCTTATAAGCACCGTAGAGGTAGCCGATCTCCCGGCTGCCCACACCGATATCGCCGGAGGGCACGTCCGTATCGGCGCCCATGTAACGGTAGAGAGCCGTCATAAAGCTCTGGCAGAACCGCATGATTTCCCGGTTGCTCTTGCCCCGGGGATCGAAGTCGGCGCCGCCGGCGGCACCGCCGATGGGCAGACCCGTCATGGCATTCTTATAGGTCTGTTCAAAGCCCAGGAACTTCACCACAGAAGGCGTCACATCCGCCCGGAACCGCAAGCCGCCCTTATAGGGGCCGATGGCGCTGTTGAACTGTACCCGGTAGCCGTGGGCGGTATGGGCATAGCCTGCATCATCCACCCAGGGCACCGAAAAGGCAAACAGTCTCTCCGGTTCCACCATCCGGGTCAGCAGATCCAGCTTTTCATAGCGGCTGTCGTCCTCCAGCGCCGGGGCGATGGATTCCAGCCAGGAGAACACTGCCTGCAGATATTCCGGCTCATGGCCGTACTGCCGCTGCAGGTTGTCGGCAACATGCTTGACATAGTCGTTCATGGTCTGCCTCCTTACACCACACCGTAAGCCAGCATGGCGTCGGCCACCTTCAGGAACCCGGCAATGTTGGCTCCAGCCACCAGATTGCCCTCCATGCCGTACTTGGCGGCAGCCTGGGAGGCATTCTGGTAGAGATCGGTCATGATACGTTTCAGGTGTTCATCCACCTCTTCGAAGGTCCAGTAGAAGCGCATGGAGTTCTGGCTCATCTCCAGTGCGGAGGTAGCCACGCCGCCGGCATTGGCAGCCTTGGCCGGTGCAAACAGGACACTGGCAGCCTGCAGGGCATCCACCGCCTCAGGGGTGCAGGGCATGTTGGCGCCTTCCGCCACGGCATAGCAGCCATTGGCGATGAGGGCCTTGGCAGCTTCGCCGTCCAGCTCGTTTTGGGTAGCGCAGGGCAGTGCAATGTGGCAGGGGATCTTCCAGATATCCCGACAGCCCGCATGGTACTGGGCCTTGGGATGATGGGCGGCATACTCGCTGATGCGCTTGCGCTCCACTTCCTTGAGCTGCTTGATAAGATCCAGATCGATGCCATCGGGATCGTAGATATAGCCGTTGGAGTCGGACATGGCCACCACCTTGGCCCCCAACTGGGTAGCCTTCTGGCAGGCATAGATGGCCACGTTGCCGCTGCCGGAGATCACCACGGTAGCGCCTTCAAAGCTGCGGCCGTTGGCCTTAAGCATATTATCGGCGAAATAGCACAGGCCATAGCCGGTAGCTTCGGTACGGGCCAGGCTTCCACCGTAGGACAGCCCCTTACCGGTGAGCACGCCGTTGAACTCGTTGCGCAGCCGCTTGTACTGGCCAAACAGGTAGCCGATCTCCCGTCCGCCCACGCCGATATCGCCGGCGGGCACGTCGGTATCCGGCCCGATATACTTGAACAGCTCCGTCATAAAGCTCTGGCAGAACCGCATCACTTCCCCTTCGGACTTGCCCTTGGGATCGAAGTCGCTGCCGCCCTTGCCGCCGCCGATGGGCAGGCCCGTCAGGCTGTTCTTGAAGATCTGTTCAAAGCCCAGGAACTTCACAATGCCTTCGTAGACGGAAGGATGGAACCGCAGGCCGCCCTTATAGGGACCAATGGCACTGTTGAACTGTACCCGGAACCCCCGGTTCACCCGTACCACGCCGGCATCATCCACCCAGGGCACCCGGAACTTGATGATGCGCTCCGGCTCCACCAGGCAATCCATGACGCCTTCCTTGATGTATTCCGGATGTGCTTCTACCACCGGTGCCAGAGAAACCAATACTTCCTGTACCGCCTGATGAAATTCCGGCTCAGCAGGATTGCGTGCAATCACACGCTCCATCAGACCATTCAAATAAGCGTCCTGGATCATCATATGCTTGTTCCTCCTCTGTCTTTTTGCCTGACTCCCCGGTTATCACAACAGGAAAACCCGGCTAATATTTTTTGTAAAGCATACCACGCTATTCCCCTCTCGTCAATATTTTTTTGCATCCAAAAAAACGTTTTTGTCCGTTTGTACAAAACAGCTGTTCTCTGTGGGCGAACTTTTTTCGTTTTTCTATCTAATGCTTCTGAAAATTTCTTAAAAAGAAAACAAAGTTGTACTTTTGTGGAGTTGCGGGTTGTTGACACTGATTTTTCCTGAGAATAGAAAAACAGCAGCGGTTGATCTGCGCGAGACCCGCTGCTGTTTCGTTGATTCTTTTGGTTTTTCCAAAATTTCCCTCCGTGAAATCTTGTATACAATATTTCACGTCAAATGCGGGCAAAACCTCATGGATACATATTCATCTCATAGAATATAATATGAATTTTGAAATTAGCCCATCATTTATGCTGTTTTAATCAAAATTCAAGGAGATTTTGTCGGCGGCTGGGTTCCAGACGCATGTGCAAATCGCTCAATTTATTGTATGCAAAAAGTCCGTTTTATCCCAACCAATGTTTGCCGCGTCAGTCTTCCCTTTTCTCTTCACCTTCAGAGGGCTGAGACTCATTGTCTTCCCGCTCTACCACAGGAATAAAATGCGTAGCAAACTTATTCTTGCCTCTGCTCTTCACATAGAAGTAGCCAATAGTGGAAAAGACCACAGCGCCAATGAAATTCACCAGCAGGTCTTTCATGGTATCGATCAAACCGATATCCAAATACCCACCAAGTCCCAGAGATTCCCCATTAACAGCCACATCTTCAATGCCGGAGACGATCACCGCCGTATTGCTGTTGGTGGGGTCCAGCATCACAGTGCCAAATTGATGGATGATGGTATCCTTCTGCATATCGGTCAGGAAAAACTGATCCATACCGAATTCAAAGAACTCCCACAAAACGCCAATGGTCATGGAGAAGCAAAAGGCAACCACCGTCAGGAAGAACGGCGAAAGTTCAAACTGAAAGGTTCGTTCCCGGTTCAAAAGATCCACCAGGCAAAAGCCGATGGCGGCAAACATAAAGCCGTTGATGGTATGGAGCATGGTGTCCCATCCATCTACTTTTACATACCAAGCACCGATTTCGCCCAAAATTTCCGCCGCAAAAATAAACAGCAGAATAATGATCTCCAGGGTATCCGGTAAATCGATGCGGAAATTCTTCTCAACAAAAGCCGGCAGCAAAAACAGCACCAGCGTCAGGAAGCAGATGGCAACATTTTCATAGCGCCCGCGGATAGCAGACAGGATCAATGCCGCCAGCACAATGGCACGCAGCACGAAATAGATGATCATAGGCCGCTTGTGCTTTTGCATCTGGCGGCGCATTCTGGTATGCATAGGTTCTTTCTTTTTCAATAAAATGCCTCCTCCCCTACTGCTTAGTGGGTATTATATCCATTTTTCCCCTTGGGCGCAATATCTGCAGGCGCTTAATTTTCGCAACCTTGCAAAAATCCGCTTTTTGTGGTATACTGTCAAAAGTTCAATATACGGAGGTGAGCCCATGCATCTGCAGGAATCCGGGGAAATGTACCTGGAAACCATCTATATTTTATCCAAAAGCCAACCGACCATCCGGTCCATTGATATTGTGGAATACATGGGGTACTCCAAACCCAGCGTCAGCCGTGCGGTAGGCCTTTTGAAAAACGGTGGCTATATACTGGTGGATGAAGGCGGATTTATCACCTTGACCGATGAAGGCCGTCAGGTAGCCGAGCGGATGTATGAGCGGCACACATTGCTTTCCGATCTGCTGATCCGGCTGGGCGTAGATCCAAAGATAGCCAGCGAAGATGCCTGTAAAATGGAGCATGTCATCAGCAGCGAGTCCTTTGAGGCCATCAAGCGGCACATGCAGGAGAAAATATAAGATTTGCAAAAGCGGCTGTTCCACGAACAGCCGCTTTTTTCTTTACTCATGCCAGCCAATAGATCGGGACAGCTGCCGGGCCTGCAGCCGCAGCTGAGCCATGGCCTGTTGGAATTCCTCACACTGGACCCTGCGGTACAATCCCACCACGCCCAGTGCATAGCGCACCTGTCCGAATCGGTCGTACACCGGTGCAGCAGCCGCCCGCAAACCGATTTTATATTCCCCGTCCTCTACGGCAATGCCGTTTTTCCGGATCTCTGCCAGCACCGGCAGCAGCCTTTGTGGTTCGGTGATGGTATGGGGCGTATAGGCCTGCATCCCCATCCGCTGCAGCAGCGCCAGAGCCTCACGTTGACCCATATAGGCCAGTAGCAGCTTGCCCTGAGCCGTAGCGTGGAGCGGCTGCCGGCTGCCCAGCTCCGGCAATACCTGCAGCCCTCCGCTGCCGGCGCAGCGGTCAAAGGACAGCACACTGTCCCCATCCAGCAATGCGATGAAGGCGCTGCCTCCGGTACGGGCCGCCAGCTGTTCCAGGCAAGGCCGGGCCGCAGCTGTGATGTCCCAGGCAGCAGAGACGGCACAGCCGCACTCAAAAAGCCGGATTCCCAGGGCATAGCGTCCATCCGGCTGCTGCTGTACCATGCTGTGGCTGCGCAGCGTAGCCAGCAGGGCATGTACCGTACTCTTGGGATATCCGGATTCCTCCGCCAGCTGCTGCAGGGTCATGGGCGTGCGCCGCTGCAGCAGCAGCTCCAGCAGTTCCATGGCCTTGTCCACACTGCGTACTTTTCCGCCCTGCATCCTGCGCACCTCCTTAGTGCTTATTCTTTTTGCAGCAGTCAATCAGCACAAACACCGGAAAAAGCAAGATAGCCAAAACAACGATCGCCACTTTTTATACCCCCACTACCGCCATGCATTTACTGCTGCACTTTGCTACTGGATCTCTTCCCTGGGGCCCGGCCGCAAGGCGCTGCCAATGATCTGCAGCTGTATGGCTCCGGCAGACAGCTCCGTCAGCCGCTGCTGCAGCAGCTCCACTGCGTTGGCCGGAACGGAAGCAAAAAGGGAAATGTCCGCTCCGTATCCGATCTCCTCCACAGCCCCATCCACACCGGACACCTCCAGCTTTACCCGCTCAAAAAGGGCATAACTGCAGGGGATGCATACCTGGGTCCACTCCCCCACTGCCGCCGCGCCGGCGTCCTGCAGCGCCAGCCGGGCAGTTTGGGTATAAGCCCGCACCAGGCCACCGGCTCCCAGCAAAATGCCGCCGAAGTAACGGGTCACTACGCAGCACACATCGGAGATCTCCTGCCGCTGAAACACATTGAGCATCGGCTGCCCGGCGGTGCCCTGAGGCTCCCCATCATCGGAATAGCGCTCCGTGCCGTTTTTCAGCCGGTAACACCAGCAGTTGTGCCGGGCATCGTAATGCTCCTTCTTCACCGCCTGGATATAGCTGCGGGCTTCTTCTTCGCTCTCCACCTGCCATACCTGACCGATGAAGCGGGAACGCTTTTCCACCAGTTCCCCGGTGCCGTACCCGGCGGGTACCAGATATTCTCTCATCGTTTCTCCCACTCCCGCTTTGTGATGGCCATATAATGGGCCAGCCGGTTGACGCCCAGCTGTTCCACTTTCTCCCACTGGGAGAGGCGATCCGTCATACCGCATTTGCACATCACCCGGCGGGATTTCCAGTTTCCGTCATAATACGCCGCCCAGATGGCCGCATATCCTTCTTCCATAAAAGCATGGCGCAGAATGGCCTCCACAGCCTCCGGGATCAGGCCCTGGCCCCAACAGTCCCGGGCCAGGGCGTAGCCCACTTCCTCGCTGGGAAGGCCCAGCTCCGGGCGGTGCTTGCCTACATAACCTGCCGAGCCAATGAGGCGTCCGTCGGATTTGCGCACTACTGCCAGCGTGTGGGCAGGCATGAATATGGTCTCAATGACCCGACGGCTCTCGTCCACGCTGCTATGGGGATTCCACCCTGCCGGAGGCCCAATCTCCGGATGGCTGGCATAGGCATATACCGCCTGGGCATCATCCATGGTAAAGGGCCGCAGCAGCAGCCGTGCCGTCTCCAGAATCTCCATATGCGGTCTCCTTTCCGCCGCTTTTCTTACTCCTCCCAGAACTCTTTTGGTGGCGTCCAACCCTCGATATAATCCTTCAGCTGACCCAGCAGGCGGGGCGTACATACCGCCACCACATCCACTGTTTCGCCGTATTCCACCGATTCCACCTTGCCTTCCCGGTAGAGACTGTCCAAAAGCCCGGTCTTGTCATAGGGCAGGTGCAGCGTCACACGGCGCTTGCCCTTATCCAGCTTGGCATCGATACACTCCAGCAGGGCCGGGATGCCTTCCCCGGTCTTGGCGGAGATGGACACGGCGTCTGCTTCCTTGTCCCGCTCACCGGAAAAGGCCAGATCGGACTTGTTGTATACCCGGATACAGGGGATCTGGTCGGCTCCCAGCTCATGGATCAGGGCTTCCACGATGCCCGCCTGCTGGCGCCACTGGGGATTGGATACGTCGATGACGTGGAGCAGCAGGTCAGCATACTCCAGCTCCTCCAGAGTAGCCTTGAAAGCCTCCACCAGCTGATGGGGCAGCTTGCGGATGAAGCCAACGGTGTCGGAGATCACCACATCCAGGGTATCGCTGACGGTGAGGAGCCGGGAGGTGGTGTCCAGGGTATCGAAGAGTCTATTGTTGGCGGGAATGTCAGCACCGGTCAGGGCATTGAGCAGGGTGGATTTTCCGGCGTTGGTGTAGCCCACGATGGCTACCACCGGGATCTCGTTTTTCATCCGCCGCTGCCGCTGGGTGCCTCGGACCCGGCGCACCTCTTCCAGTTCCGCCTTGAGCTTATCGATCTTGCGGCGGATGTGGCGGCGGTCGGATTCCAACTGGGTCTCACCGGGGCCGCGGCTGCCGATGGGACCCTTGCCGCTGGTGCCTGCCTGGCGTTCCAGATGGGTCCACATACCGATGAGTCGAGGCAGCAGATACTGGTACTGGGCCAGTTCCACCTGCAAGCAGCCCTCCCGGGTCTTGGCCCGCTGGGCAAAAATATCCAGAATCAGACCGCTGCGGTCAATGACCTGTACCCCCATCAGTTCCGTGAGGACACGGATCTGTGAGGGAGAAAGCTCGTTATCGAAGATCACCATGGTGGCCTTTTCTTCCTCCACCATGCGCCGGACTTCCTCTACCTTGCCCTCGCCAATAAAGCTATGAGGATCCGGCTTTTCCCGGCTCTGCAGGATCATGCCTACACTGCGGCCTCCGGCGGTATCCACCAGTGAGGAGAGCTCTTCCAGGCTCTCCTCATCCGCGCTGTCATCGCCCAGTACCGGGGAGCGCAGGCCCACCAGCACAGCGTCGTCCCGTTTTGTTTCTTCCAGATGCATCCGTTCCATATCGTTCCTCTTATCGTTGATATTGCGGTATTCATTATACTATATTGACCTAAAAAAGTAAAACAAAACCGATGCACTCTTTTGCCACCCGGCGTAACGGAGGGAAAGATAGTGTGAAAGAAAACCGTCAGGGTTGTCTGAAGGTGAATTGGCCGCAGGCCAAGAGAGGCCGGCCTGGGCCGTTCACGTTCCATCATGTATCGTTTCAGAACTTTCTGCAAGTTCTAAAGCGTCAGCATCTTTTCTGGAACGGTGCTTTTGCGGCATTCCAGAAAAGATAAACAAAACCCGCATCAAACGATGCGGGTTTTGCAGTGTCAGGCAATTTACTTGTCCAGGCCGAAGCGCTTGTTGAACTTAGCCACACGGCCGCCAGTATCCACCAGCTTCTGCTTGCCGGTGAAGAAGGGGTGACACTTCGAGCAGACTTCTACGCGAATATCCTTCTTCGTAGAACCTGTCTCAATTACATTACCGCAGGCGCATTTGATAGTAGTCTGCTGATAATTGGGATGGATTCCTTCCTTCATTGCTCTCGTTCACCTCTTTCTGGTACAGTAGTCCTTATACAAAGCCAACAGAAATATTAGCACACATCGCTGAGAAAATCAAGGGAAATTTTGAATTTTTTTACGGGATCTGCGGTGCATTTCCCAGCTGATTCTCACACTTCTCCCATTCCACCGTTGCACCGGTGGCGAAAAAGTACAGCACCCACCTGTAAACAGGCTGCTCCAGCACCTGCTCCAAGGCGTAGGCATAGGCCTCCAGCTGCGGCCGGTATACCGCCGCCCGAGCCTCTTCCTCTCCTTTTTGCAGGCGGTCTGTTTTGAAATCCACCACCACAAGGCCCTGGGGCGTTTCAAAGCAGCAGTCCACCACACCCTGGAGCATCATCTCCTCGTCCTCCGCCCCCTCCGGCACATATACCGAAGCAGGTACCAGCAGGGCAAAACGATACTCCCGCAGCACACGAGAGCTTTGCCGGATCTCCCCGGCCAGGGAGGAATCCAGAAACGCCGCCAGAGCCCGGCAGTCCACGGCTTCGGCTTGCTGGGGCGTCAGCAGCCGCCGCTCCTGCAGCGCTTTCACCTGGTCCTTCACAGCCTCCGGCTCCGGCGGGCAGCTAAAGTCCAGATACTGCATCACCAGATGCATGGCCGTGCCCTTTTCCGCCGCAGTAAGCCCCTGCTGCTGCCGCAAAAACAGAGGCTGTTCCAGACGCACCTGCCGCAGCCGCTGGGGTGCCGCTCCCTGGGCGATCTCCTCGTCCAGTTCCCGGCCCTTGAGCTGAGTAGCAGTGACTTTGGATGGGATGTACGGTGCTTTGGGATGGGCATAGCTGTCCAGCAACACCTGCAGATCCGGTAAGCGCTCCTGATGCTCCGGAGCGGTCTCCTGCTCCTGACCGGCAGCGTCCTCCTGGGGATTGACCCACAGCTGCACCTGCCAATTGCCATCCCCTGAGGGCAGATCCTGCCAGGGTAGGTCCACCCAACGCAGCAGTTCTGCTCCTTCCTGAGATGCCAGCAGCGGCAGCAAAATCCAGTCCCCTGGGCTGCTCACATCCCCTGCCGCCTCCGGCGGCACCGGCAGCGACGTCAGTGTCGCCAGATCCCGCAGATGCTTATACATATTCTTCCGGCAGTCCACCAGGATCAGCTTTTCCTTGGCCCGGGTCATGGCCACGTACAGAATCCGCATTTCCTCGGCCTTGGCTTCCCGCTTCAGCTGCAGGGCAATACCGGTTTTGCTGGCGGTATCGTAGCGGATGCGCCGCTCCAGATCCACCCGCTCCGTACCCAGTCCCAGCTGGGGGTGCACCAGCACCGGACGCCGCAGATCATCCGCATTGAAGCGTTTCTGAAGATCCGCCAGGATCACCACGGGGAATTCCAGGCCCTTGGATTTATGGATGGACAGGATCTGCACGCCCGTCCCGGTACTCTTGGTATGAAGCATGGGTGGCTTGCCGTTTTCCAGCAGGCCCTGCAGATGCAGCAGAAACTCCTGAAGGTTCCGCTTGCCGGCAGCAGCCATCTGCCCAGCATAGACGTAAAAGGCCGTCAGATTTTCCTTGCGACGGCTTCCGCCATCCATGGCACCGAACACTGCCGGCATATGCAGCTGGGTGAAAATCTCCCACACCAGTCGATCCACCGGCAGATCCCGGGCCTTTTCCCGCAGCTCCTGCAGGGTATGGCAGAAGTCCGCACCTTCCTCACAGGCCAGCAGGGCATCGTAATAGTCTCCTTCCACGCAGCAGCTGCGGATCCGGGCCAGCTGATCCGGTGTGAATCCGAACAGCGGCGAACGCAGCACCGAGATCAGCGGCACGTCCTGCCGGGGGTTGTCGATGATCTGCAGCAGTGAATAGAGCACGGCGATCTCCATGGTGGCAAAGAGGCTTTCGTTGCTCTCCACGGTACAGGGGATTCCCTCCCGCTCCAGAGCTGCTGTAAAGGTTTTCTGCCTTGCACGGGGGGAGCGCATCAGGATCACGATATCCTCCGGCCGTACTGGCCGCAGCGCTCCGGTGTCGTCCTGAACGGGGAATTTGTCGTCCAGCAGCTTCCGGATCCGCCGAGCTACGAACCGGGCCTCCACCTCTGCACGATTGAATTGTTCATCCTGGGTATCCTCCACGCTGATGACATGGAGTTCCGTATCCGTGTCCTCCCGAGGCAGGTAGTACTGAGCGCCGAAATACAGCTGCTCATCCGGCCCATAGGCCATCTCACCTGCCTGGGGCGACATGACATTGGAGAAAACGAAATTGGTGCTCTCCAGCACCTGCTGGCGAGAGCGGAAATTCCGGCTCAGCAGTACCTTTCGGGGCTCACCGGGCTGGGCATCCTCCGCAGATGTATAAGCCAGGTATTTGTCCAGGAAGATGGTAGGGTCCGCCAGCCGGAAGCGATAGATGCTCTGCTTCACGTCTCCCACCACAAAAAGATTCTGTTCCTCCCGGGAAATGACACGGAAGATGCAGTTCTGCACCTCATTGGTGTCCTGATACTCATCCACCATGATCTCCACATACCGACCGGACACCTGCCGGGCCAGCTGGGTAGGCGTACCGTCGGAATTGGTCAGCAGCGCAATGGCGCCGTGCTCCTGATCGGAAAAGTCCATGAGATTGCGCCGCAGCTTTTCCCGGCGGTAGGCTTGGGCAAAGGCTTCCGTCAGATCCAGAAGGCCCAGCATGGCCGGGGCCATCTGCCTCAGATCCTCCGTCTGCTCCGCTGCCGGGACGGCAAAGGCGGCAGAGATCTTCTTCACGTCAGCCTTGCACTGATCCCACACAGCTTTGGCACGTTCCTTCTCCTGTTCTTCACCCCGCACCGGCTTGAGCCGTCCAAAGGAAGGGGTGCAGGCACCCAGGGCGTCCCAGCCCTCTGCCGCTGCAGCGGCATAGCTGCGCAGCTGCTCCGCCGCCTCACGGAATGCGGGGCCATAGGCGTTATACAGCGTTTCCCCCATGTCCTCCACCGCCTGGTCCAGCCGGGCCGCCCAGAACCGGACACGTCCGGCGGCATCGTCCAGCAAAACCCGGGCAAAGGGCCTGTCAGAGAGATCCTCCCCCGGTTCCGACCAGTCACGGCGCACCCGGGCCAGCCACTGCAGCGGATAGGCGTGGCTCTGGATCTTGCCGTACAGCTCCAGCACCAGTTCCTCCAGATGCCGGTCGTCTCGTCCGGCACCCAGGGTCTCCGCCAGCAGCAGAGCGCACTGGTCCTGTTCCTCCAGGCGGGCATAGAACTCCTCCAGTACCGTTTTCAGCACACGCTGCTGCACCAGCTGGCTTTCCGTCTCGTCCATGATCCGGAAATCCGGGGTGAGACTATAGCTGCCGTCTCCCGGCAGCAGGTGAACGTTCTCCCGCAGCAAGCCGGCACAGAAGGCGTCCACCGTTTTGATATCCGCCTGATAGACCCGGAACAGCTGGCGGCGCAGGTGGCTGTTGTCCGGCTCCTCCGCCACTCTGCGACCCAGCTCCGCTGCGATCTTGCCCCGCAGTTCCGCTGCGGCCGCCTTGGTATAGGTGATGATGAGAAAATCGTCCACATGGCAGCTGCCCTGTTCCAGGTAGGAAAACAGGCGTTCCACCAGTACTTTCGTCTTGCCGCTGCCAGCTGCCGCAGATACCAGCAGGCTGCCGCCACGGTTGGATACGGCTTGCTGCTGCTGCTCAGTCAGTTGGATCTTGGCCATGGGACACCTCCTTGGTTTGCTGCGCCACATATTCCCAGAATTCTTTGGGCTCCGTCTTTTTCATGCGCCGCATCCGGTCACGCCCCTCTTCAAAGCAGCAGGCGGAAACGAAGGGGCAATAGGTACAGGCGCTTTCCGTAGGACTGTAACTGCAGGGATCTGCGTCCACATTGCCGGTCTCCAGCTCCTGTGCGATCTCCCGCAGCAGTTTGTCCACATACATACCCAGGTGCCCCATCTGCCAGGCGCTGGCTACACCACCGCTGATGTCGCCGGAGCGGTTCACCTGGATAGGCAGATAGCAGGGGGATTCCAAAGCGCTGTGCTCCATGGCCTGCAGTACCTCCGGCTGGGAGAGTACCATACCGCTGCGCCGCAGTTCTTTATGGAGCAGATCCGCCAGCTTTTCCTGACTGATGCTACGGGGCGCACGAAGGATCACATCCCTGGCAGGCAGATACAGCACGCCTGCCGGGACGATCTCCGCTCCGAAATAGGGCTTGCCTTCCCGGGCCAGGGTAAAAAGATACAGCAGCATCTGGATGCCCAGGCCATAGCGCAGTTCCGTCAGATCAAAGCTCTTTTTGCCGGTTTTATAGTCCACCACCCGCAGGTAGAGTTTCCCGTCGTGGAGCCAGCCGTCCACCCGGTCCACCTTGCCGCTGACCATCAGCTCACTGTCCCCGGCACGGACGGTGATGGCCGGCAGCTGTCCGCCGGTGCCAAACTCCAATTCAAAGGCCAGGGGGCGGAAATCCGAATGGGCCAGCTCGTCCATGATATTCTCCACCATAGCAAAGGCCGCACGCCTCAGACGGAAAAAGAGGTACCGGAACCGGGCACTTTTCTCCTGGTAGTGATCGATGCATTCCAGAGCGTACTGCTCTACGTACCGCTCCACCAGGCGCTTCAGTTCCGCCCGGTCCGCTGTTTCATAGCCGCCCCCGGCTGCCACATCCGCCGTGACGTGTTCCAGAAGATAGTGGATGAAGGTACCGATCTCCGGTGCGTCAAAGCTGGCGGAACGGCGTTCCTTGGCTTTCAGGCCGTACTGCATGAAGTAGCCGAAATGGCAGCGCTTGAGCTGATCCATCCGGGAGGCGGACATGCGGATATGCCGTCCGTACAGGGCCTGCACCGCCTCCGGGGACAACCGGCCCCGCTGCAGCGCCGCTCCACGCTCCATAGCCTGCAGCACCGGGGCATATTCCTCCCGGGCGGCGAAAAACTGCCACAATGCGCCGCCGGGTTCCTCTCCAGCCAGCTCCAGAGCCGGTTCCGGCAGTTCCAGGCGGTAACTGCCGTCGTCATGCTCCACCGTCAGCTGCGGGAACAGCAGCTGGATCCGGTTCACCACAAACGAGGGGCGCAGCTGGCTGCCCACCAGATCTGTGACGGGCCAGCTGACCCAAAGCCGCTCCGTGGGCTGGGCCAGGCTTGCATAGATATGCTCCAGCTCCTGATCCAGCGCATCGAAGGTAGCATCGGAGAGCAAGATATCCTTTTGCTGCAGCGCCGTGCGGTCCTCCTGATCCAGCACGCCGGCGCCACGATTCACTGCCGGCAGCACATGATCGTTGGCACCCAGCAAAAAGAGGCATTTCACCTGATGGCGGTCGTTGCGGGTAATCTCGCTGACTTTCACCTGGTCCAGTGTGGCGGGGATGGTACCCACGCTGTACTGGGTCAGCACCAGGCGCAGCAGCCGGGCAAACTCCTCGCCGTCCAGCTCCTGCGCACCCAGGATCTCCACGAACTGATCCAGCACACCGCAGAAGATCTTCCACAGCTGCTGATACTCCTCCGCCAGCTGCACGTCCCCTCGTTCCAGCAGGGCGTTGGCCTGCTGCTGCAGCCGTTCCGGAACGCCGCTGCGCTGGGCAAAAGTGTAAAGTGCTTTTGCCTTATCCTCTGCTGTTTTCCCGTCTTTCAGCTCCTGCTGCAGCTGGCCCAGCGGCTGGGCTACCCGGCGGCGAATCTCATTGATGGTGTCAAGCCGTTTCCGGGCCGCATCAGTGAGGGGGCGATTATAGCCCTCGGGATGGGCCGTCCAATCCGTCTGGCGCAGCCACATATTGCCCCGGATCTCCCAGCAGATGACATAGTTTTCCAGCAGATCGCACTCATCGGCAGTAATATTGGCAAGGCCGGATTTCAGGTAGCGGAACATATCCTCATAGGCAAAGCCGCCGGTCACCGCATCCACGGCGCTCAGCAGCATGGTCAGCACCGGCATTTCCAGAATGTCTCTGCGGCGGCTGATGTATGCCGGGATATCCGCCTGGGCAAACACCGTCTCCAGCAGCGGCGCATAATCCGCCATGTTCCGGGCGGCCACGCCGATATCCCGGTACCGGTACTGTCCAGAGCGCACCAGCGCACGGATCCGGGCTGCTGCCCACTGGACCTCGCTGTAGGCTGTGGTGGCTTCGTGGAGTACGATCTCCTCTGCCCCGCCGTCCCAAACTGCATCGCTGCCCAGAATGTGGCCCTCCAGATGCTGCAGCGCCGTGTCCTGGGGCGCCGTAAGATACGTCAGGCGGCAGGGCACGCCGCAGCGCACCGCCATCCGCTCCAGCCGCTGGCGCTGGCGCACCGCATTGGCAAACAGCGTATCATTCCCCTTCTGGCCCAGCAGCGTTACCGTAACGCTCTCGGCCTGGGTCAGCAGGATCTCCAGAATATGCTCTTCCGTTCGGTTGAAGAAGGAAAAGCCGTCCAGGTATATGTCTTTTCCCTTGAGGTAGTCGCTCTGGGGCAGATGATCCAGCAGCTTCTGCAGCCGGGAACGGTGGTCGAAGCCCGGAGCGTGGAGCTTGGCGTCATAGGCGGCGTACAGCAATGCCACATCCCGGAGCTTGTCCCCCATGGGGCCTTCCATATCCTGCACCTGCTGCCACAGGGTTTCCGGCGCCACCTCATAGGCATAGAATTCCTCCGCCAGCTCCACCAGCTGCTGCAAAAAAGCCGAACGCTGGCTGGGGCGGCCGAACACCTTCAGGCTGCCGTGGAGCTCCTGCAGCGCCAGGCGCATGGTCAGAAGCTTTCCGCCGCCGTCCAGGGTAAAGTCGGACAGGCCGCCCTGCTCACCCAGCACCCGGCCCGCCAGGGTACGAAAGCTCAGCACCTCCGCATCCCGGGAGGCTGTGGGGCCCAGGGCCCGGCACAGGTCCAGCTCCGCTTCATGGGAGATGTGCTCCGGCACCAGCAGTACCTGCGCCCGGCTGCTGCGGCGCTGCGCCATGCTCTCCAGTACCCGGGCGGATTTGCCGCTGCCGGCACGGCCTACCCATATGGTCAGCATGTCTTTCCCTCCTTTTCCGGTTCTGGCAGATAGGATATCACAAGCGGTGTACCAAAAAAGTCTCTCTCATTATACCTGATTTCCCGGGAAAAGCCAACGGCAAAAAGCGGGGACGGAATGGAGTCCGTCCCCGCAATACATTTATCCACATTCCATTCAGCCCTCTTTGGAAAACCACTTCCGGATCTGCTCCCACAGCTCCAGGGAGCGGAATTTCAGAACGTAACCGGTATTCTCCTCGGTAATGAGGGAAATATCCTCCTCCCCCAGTCCGGAGGCCACCGCCGTTTCCTCCAGATCCGTGGAGGCCACCGTACACAGCGGCGGATACACCACGCACCACCAGTTCTGCCCGGCACCTTCCCCGATCACCACCCGCAGCGCCAGGTAGCGGCCGGAGGGCAGGGCAAAGCCGTCATACTCCTTGGTAGGAAACTCCGTTTCTTCCAACCGGGCGGATACGGAATAATCATAGCCCCGGTTCACGATCTCCTGACGGGCGGTCTCCTCCAGCTGGGGCAGAGCCGCCGTCAGACGCTTCTGGGCATCGGCCATATCCGCTGACTTCTCCAGGATGCCGGTAGCCTCTTCCAGTATCTGATCCCGCACCTGCAGCTTCAAAGTCTGATCGGCCTGGGTATCGGAATTGGCAATGACATGGAGCCGGATCATTTTCTGCTCCAGTGCATCCTGCTCCTGGGCTGACCAGACACCCCACAGCAGCACCGCCGTCAAAAGCAGCAGAAGGCCGGATTCCCAATACTTCACATGATGATTCGCAATACGCATATAAAACACCGTCCACTATGTAGATTTGTCTACAGTATGGACGGTATTTTTCAATTTTATACCGTTTTTGCCAAATAAGTCTGGGGATAGTCCGGCAGCAGGGCTTCCAGTGCGGCCTGGGCAGCCTCCCGGGAGGCAAACAGGCCAAACACTGCCGAGCCGGAACCACTCATGCAGGAACGCAGGGCACCCAGTTCTTCCAGTCGTTCCGTAATGGCAGGCACGCCGCTGTGCTCCGGCAGCACCTGGGTAAAGAGGTTGCCCACGCTTTTGGCCACCAGCTCCAGGTCGTTTTCCTGCAGCGCCTGGTACATACCGTCGGCATCCACCGCCAGCCGGGGGCCCAGTTCATCGATACGCCGGTACATATCCGCAGTGGAATAGGATTCCGAAGGCTTGCACAGCACCACCCAGCCCTCCGGCATGGCCGGCAGCTTGATGAGCTGCTCACCGCGGCCCAGCACCAGGGTGGTGCTGCCGCCTACGCAATAAGGCACATCGCTGCCCAGCACGATGGAGATCCGCTCCAGTTCCCGCAGCATCATATTGGGAGCATACAGCTGCCGTAGACTGCGCAGCACCGCCGCAGCGTCGCTGCTGCCGCCGCCCAGACCCGCCTGCATGGGGATCCGCTTTTCCAGATGGATGGCCACACCGTCACAGGGAATGCAGGTATGCTCAAAGAACAGCCGTGCGGCACGATAGGCCAGATTGGTCTCATCACAGCTCAGGGAAGGGTCGGAACATGTAAGGGTGATGGTCCCCGTTCCCGTTCCGGTTTCCACCGTCAGTTCATCGTACAGGCCCACACTGGTCATCACAGAGATGATGTCATGGTATCCGTCGGGGTGCTTTGCTCCCACATCCAGGGTCAGGTTGATTTTGGCGGGTGCCAGTTCCACTGTTTTCATCTATGATCTCCTTTTCCGCGGCTGTCTTTGGTAGGATCTCCCGAAAACGGGGCATTATTTCACGATTTTGCGGCTTTCGATATAGTAGCGCTTATCCTGGGCATGGCCCATGGAGAAAGTCTTGCGGGGCAGCACGCCGTCGGTCATCACCGTGGGGAACAGCTCCTCTTTCCCCATGGCCGGCAGCAAAAAGCCCATGCAGCCCGGCTTACTGCCCAGCTGACAGGTCACTTCGTCGCCGTGGATATAATCCACCTCGCCGCCGAAGCGCCGGGTATAATCATCCAAAAAGTTCTGGACCGTTCCCACTGCCAGCTGCACAGCGGGATGGGGCACCGTGAGGTCCGTGTCCATGTCCGCAGATACTACCCGGAAGGTATGGCCCTCTCCCCGGCCGGTATGGGCCTGGGGATACATGGCATACAGCTGCTCCACCACGTGGGCGGGATCCACCCCGGAAAGCAGACGGTGGATGGGCTCAAACTGCAGGGCGTCATCGTGATTATTCACCACTTCCACCAGTGCGTACCGCTCCGGCAGAGCCGCACACTCCTCTTCCGTCAGGCCCGCTTTCCGCTCCTCATAGCAGGCCTTGGCTGTTGCCAGGGAGTGGTTGCCGTCGCCCACCGCAAAGAGCAGAGGCGCTGCACCGGAAAGGCCGTATTTGTCCCCGCCGGCGGCTTCCTTCAGGTTCAGAAGGGCCGCCGCCACATCGTCCATCTGCTTGGCGGTCAGGCGGAAGGCCCGGATATGTCCCCCCTGCTGCATCAGCGGGAAGTCATAGACCTGCTCCATGGTATCCGTAGCCTTGGACAGCGGTTCAATAACGGTACGGTCCGGATCATCCACCAGCAGCATGACATGGGGCAGCTCCAACGGTGCTCCCCGGCGTACCTTCACACGGGGCGGGATCCGCTCCAGTACGGTACCCTCCGTAGCACGGATCAGGGTGCCGGAACCGGGGGTATAATCGTACTGCTCCAGATCCACCATACCCACGATGCCCCGGCGGATCCGGCCGTCGGACTGGCAGCGCTCCACATACAGCAGCGATTGCTTCAGTGTGCGGAAAATGCCCTGCTGCAGATACTGCTCCATGGTCTCATGGATCTTCTGGATGCGGCTGTCCACATCCGGAGCCTTCAGCTGCGCTTCCGGCAGAATGAGCCGCAGTGCCGAGGGGGCATCTCCCACCAGACGGTCCGCCTGCTCCCAATATTCCGGCTGGGAAGTAAACTGATCGCAGGCCACCACCGCCCACTTTTCCATGTCACAGTCACGGGGCAGCAGTATATCTGCGGGATAAAATCCAATTTGGTTCCAGGTATTGTTCATAGCGATACTCCTCGCAGTTCCCATCAACTTTTTCCTATATTATACAATATTATGACGTTTCTTTTCAATTATGGGCCTCCCGGCAAGAGCGCCGGATTTTTCCTATGGCAATCAAAAATTTTTGTATAAGATGTTCCGTTTTGGACATCATACTAACCAGAATCTTTTTTGGAGGTTTGACCATGAAGATCTTGGATCGAATCGCACTGGTACTGGTGATCATCGGTGCCTTGAACTGGGGCGGCGTGGGCCTCTTTGGCTTCGACTGCGTTGCCTTCTTCTGCGGCGGTCAGATGGCCATTCTCAGCCGCGTGATCTATTCACTGGTAGGTATCGCCGGTCTCTGGTGCATCACTCTGCTGTTCCGGGAGGATGGCGACGCCTGAGTCACCGGACAAAAAAGGGAGTCACAAGATTTGTGACTCCCTTTTTTATTACACTTCCAGCCGTTTTACCAGTTCCCCGTCAGGTGTGACAAACAGCGTCCGGTAGGTGGTATAGACCACCATGCCGGGCTTTGCCCCGGACGGTTTCTTCACATAGCGTACCGGGGTATAGTCCACCGGCACCTTGCCGCTCTCCCGTCCGTGGGAGAACCAGGCCGCCAGAGTAGCCGCCTCCAGAAGGCTCTGCTCATCCGGCTCGGCGCCCTCGGTAAAGAGGATCACATGGGAACCATGGATCTTCTGGGTATGCAGCCAGATATCCCGGGGCCCGGCCATTTTTCCGGTAAGCTGATCGTTCTGCCGGTTGCTGCGGCCCACCAGGATCCGCAGTCCGGCGGAGGAACGGAATTCCCGGGGCTTTGACGGCCGCTGGAACCCCTGCTGCCGACGCTGTGCGCCCCGCAGATAGCCGCCCTGGCTCAGTTCCCACCGGATATCCTGAAAGTCCTGCTCTTTTTCCGCCTGCTGCAGCTCCTGCAGCACGCTCTCCAGATAGGTAAGTTCCCCTTCTCCCTGCTGCATCTGCTCCAGCAGCACCTGCTCCGCCGTTTTGGCCTTGGCATACTGCTTGAAGTATCGGGCAGCATTTTCCTGCGGGGACAGCCGGGGATCCAGCCGGATCTCCACCACCGGGCAGCCCGCTTCATAGTAGTTTTCCGCCGCAAGCTTGGTATCCCCCCGCTGCAGGCGGTAAAGATTGGCGGTGATCAGTTCCCCTGCCAGCCGCAGCTGCTGGCGGTCCTGGGTCTTTTCGTATTCCTGCCGCTGCAGCGCCAGCTTGCGGCGGACACGATCCCGGGCATTGGTGGCGGTTTTCAAAAGATCCTGCCCTCTCTGCCGCAGCCGCTCCGCTTGTTCCCGCTCCACGTAAAAGTCATCCAGCAGCTGGCTGAAGGAGCCCTGGGTTCGGCAGGTCACATAGGATCCGTACTGCACAACCGGCAGATAGGTAAAATCAGAGGGTTTTCCGTCCCGCTCCATCTCAACAGGTGTAAAGCGTTCTTCCTTCACAGATTCCTGCCATTGAGAAAAAGCAGGCCAGAGCCGCCCGTTTTCTACGGCAGCACAGGCGTCCGTAGCTCCACAGGCACGAAAGACCAGTTCCCGGGCAATCAACGGGGATATGGCGGTAAAGGTATCCAGCAGCCAGCGGTTCAAAGGCTCATCGCCAGGACAATCCGCCAATTCTTGCATAAACTCCTCCTGGCTCACCGATAGGGGCGACAGTTTTTCCTGTCGGGGCGGCAGACGGTAAAAGAGGCCCGGCAGCACCTGTCGCTGCTGGGACATTTCAAAGTCCACCCGGCGCAGGCAGTCGATGATGCGTCCATCCTGGGCCACCAAAATCAGATTGGAGTGGCGGCCCATACACTCCAGCACCAGCCGGTAACGGCTGCGCTCACCCAGTTCGTCCGTGGCATCCACCGACAATGTGACCACCCGCTCCAGCGGCTCCTGGGCAATGGCGGCGATGCGGCCGCTGCCGATATGTTTGCGCAGCAGCATACAGAACATGGGGGGCTGGGCAGGGTTATCCCGCAGCTGATCGGTCAGGTGAATCCGGGGCTGATTGGCTCCGGCACTCAGCAGCAGTCTGCGTCCGCCCCGCAGCAGCAGCACCACCTCATCCCGGAAAGGCTGCTGGATCTTTTCGATCCGGGCACCCTCCAGCTGCGGCGCCAGTTCCCGCACTACGGCGCTCAGGCAAATGGCATCCAGCGGCATCTTATTCCTCCTCCATCATCCGGTCAAAAAGCTCCGCCACACGCTGACGCCTGCCCTGAAGATACAGCCAGCCCAGCAGCGCTTCCAGCGCCGTGGCCTGCTGGTACTGAGCCCGGCTGGCGTGCTGCGGCACGGTATGGACATTGGCATTGCGGCCGCGACGAAACACCGCCAGTTCTTCCTCCGTCAGCAGCGGCAGAATTTTCTCCGCCATACGGGCCTGGGCAGGCGCACACACCAGTTCGATGGTAGCACGGTGCAAGCCCTTGCCGGTAGCCTTGCCATGGGCACACAGATAGGTGCGTACCAGCAGTTCATATACCGCATCCCCCAGATGGGCAAGGCCGATGCTGCTGATGGCCCGAACCTCATCCGGCGGCAGGCAGACGGAAAAATAATCGGTCATACAATCTTCCTCAACTCATAGTCTTCTCTCCGGAAGGCAGTACCCTCCACCTCCGCAGATATCATCCAGTATGGCACCGTTGCACTTTTTTCGCAAGTCTTTTCTTTTCCAGAGTCCATCTTTGCACCGTTATTCCCCTACTTTCTGCGGATTCCAGTCGCATTTTTGACATTTCAGGGCCTGATATGGTATACTAAAAAAATATCAGGTACAACGGTATCTTTTCAAAGGAGTTTGATATCATGCCCTATTTCTTTTTACCTGACCGCTACTATCTGCTGCTGGTATTGCCGGCAATTCTCATCGCCCTGTGGGCACAGCTGCAGGTAAAGAGCACCTTTGCCCGCTACAGCTCTGTATCCGTCCGGGGCGGACTCACCGGTGCCGAAGCCGCCCGGCGCATTCTGGACGCCAACGGCCTTCAGCATGTGGCCGTGGAGCCGGTGGCCGGCAATCTCACCGATCATTATGATCCCCGTACTCAGGTGGTACGCCTGTCTCAGGATGTATACTACCGCAGCTCTGTAGCTGCCGTCGGGGTAGCGGCTCATGAAACGGGACACGCCATCCAGCATGCCCGGAATTATGCGCCCCTCTCCATCCGCACCGCTATTGTGCCCATCACCCAAATCGGCTCTTCCTTGTCCATCCCCTTGGTTCTGCTGGGCTATCTCATGGGCAACGAGCCGCTGGTAAACATCGGCATTCTGCTGTTCAGCCTGGTGACTCTCTTCCAGCTTATCACCCTGCCGGTGGAATTCAACGCCAGCCGCCGGGCATTGGCTACCCTGGATCAGTACCGCATGGTCACGGAAGAAGAACATCAGGGCGTGCGGAAGGTACTCACCGCTGCAGCCTTGACGTATGTGGCCTCGCTGCTGGTAAGCCTGGCCAACCTGCTGCGTCTGATCCTGCTGTTCGGCGGCAGACGCCGGGACTGACAATCTACGAAAAACGCCGGAGAGGAACCTGATTCCTCTCCGGCGTTTTTGTCACGATGGCTGCGCTTCCGATAGCCGCTCCAAGATAGCCACATTATCCTGAAGACGCTTGTTTCCCGGTTCCAGCGCCACTGCCTGCCGGGCTGCATCCAGAGATTCCTGCAGCCGTCCGGTACGGTAAAAAGCAATGGTGCGCAGATCATAGGGCTGGCTGCCCCAGGGTGCTGCCTCACAGATATACGTGCGGGGACGATGGACAATGGACAAGGCACATCCTGTAAAATACAGTACCCCGTCCCAGTTTTCTTCCTCGTACAGCATAACTGCCAGATCCATATAGGCTTCCCGGAGATGAGGCGCTTCGGCAATGGCCCGCAGATACCAGTCTCGCGCCAGCTGCCGCTCTCCTTTCATCAGATAGGACTTTGCAATGAAACGCATGGATGCAGCCCGCTCATCCGGCCAGATGGAGCTGGGCATGGTCAGGTGGTGCTGCAAAGTCCGGATGCAGTCATCCCAGCGGCCATGGAACATATACTCCCGGCCCAGATAGTGGGCATTGCGGTCGTCATCCGGATCTTCTGCCACAGAAAGCTCCAGCAGCGGCAGATATTGGCCTCTGGATTTGGTTGGATCAGGATGGTGGTCCAACTGCACACCTTCCGCCGTTACGGTAGGCCCCGGAACGCCTTCTCCTGTCCAACTCAGCACCTCGTGTACCGGATGGGTCCAGCGATAACCGTGGCGGGCGTGGATCTTCTCATACCAGAATACCACGCCTTCCGAACCGTCCGGATTGAAAGACCAGGTATACCGATATCTGGCCTGCCCCGCTCCCGGTACCCAAGCCTGTTCCAGCAGTTCCCGCCAGCCTGGATGCAGCACTTCATCCAGATCTGTGCAGACACAGATGTCCGCATCCTCCGCTACCAGCTCCAATGAGCGGTT
Source organism: uncultured Oscillospiraceae bacterium (assembly GCA_944385395.1). GTDB lineage: Bacteria > Bacillota > Clostridia > Oscillospirales > Oscillospiraceae > Vescimonas. The sequence goes on from CALWXA010000032.1 coordinate 44,283, forward strand.
GCGGGCCACATCAAAACGCCAGGGTGTGATGGTCTCTTCTGTGACTTGCGCGCCACATTCCCGAAGCAGCGCCACCGTGTCATCCGTGGATCCGGTATCCAGCACCACGATCTCGTCTGCTTCCGACATGGATTCCATCCACTTTCTGACAAATTGCGCTTCGTTTTTACATATGGCATAGACTACAACTTTCATGATGTCCCTCCTAACGGTCGGGGGGCTGCCGCCATAACTGCAGCAGCCCCTTTTTTTCATGCTATGACCGTCTTATGACTTGGACGGAATGTCTCCCAGGCGGATAACATTGAGTGTGACAGCATCTGCCAGATAATTTCCGCCGGATACAGTCACCTGAAGTGTAGTAGGAACAGAAGAAATTGACAACGGGATATTAAAGGATTGATCCGATGCATCAGAGTTGCTCTGGAAATTGTACGGAACAGACGCCCCAGGCACAACAGAGCCGTTTTGCTTCAGGGAAGTAACCAGATTCAGCGGGAAACTATCAGCAGCAGCGGGAGAAATAACACCATGGAAAGACACAGAGTAGACGCCCGGCCGATTGATGGTCACCGTGTCGCTTCCGGCCGTATGCGAGATGTCGCTCCCATATGCCACCGCATTTTGGTCAAAGCTCAATGGCCCTCCGGAGGAGCTCCCTTGGCTGGGTGTAGAATAGGCAGACATAAGACTTATGGGCGCAGCAGAGCCGGTTGGGCCGGTAGCTCCTCTGGGGCCTGTTGCACCGGTGGCTCCAGTGGGGCCAGCCGGGCCGGTGGCGCCGGAAGCTCCCGTAGGGCCAGTAGCACCCGTAGCGCCGCTCACGCCAATTGCGCCGGACAATCCAACGGGTCCGGCAGGGCCGGTTGGTCCCGTAGGACCAGTAGCGCCCGTAGGGCCGATCGCTCCCGTAGGGCCGACGGCACCTGCAGGGCCGGTAGCACCCGCGGGGCCGGTTGCGCCAGCGGGGCCGACGGCACCCGTGGGGCCGGTGGCGCCAGCGACTCCCGCAGGCCCGGTGGCACCATCAGGGCCAGTAGCTCCGGCAGGGCCAGTGGCTCCGGTAGGACCAGTTGCGCCAGCAGGGCCAGCAGCCCCAGCAGGGCCGGTGGCGCCGGTAGGACCGGCCACTCCAGCGGGCCCGGTAGCGCCCGTAGGACCAACTGCGCCAGCAAGACCGGTTGCACCGGTAGGGCCGGCCGTACCGGCAGGACCAGTGGCACCGGTTGGACCAGTGGGGCCAGCAGGACCGGTAGCGCCAGCAGGACCGGTAGCGCCAACAGAGCCTGTAGCGCCCACAGGGCCGGTGGCTCCGGCGGGCCCCGTCGCACCTATGGGCCCCGTTGCACCAGTAGGTCCAGTTGCTCCAACCGGGCCAGTAGCGCCAGCAGGACCAGTTGATCCCGTAGGGCCAGTGGCACCTACAGGGCCAGTTGCTCCAGCTGGGCCTGTAGCTCCGGTAGGCCCAGTGGCGCCGGCAGGACCGGTAGCTCCCAGAGGACCGGCTGCCCCTTCAGGGCCGGTGGCACCAGTGGGTCCGACTGCGCCGGCAGGGCCGGTAGCGCCAGTTTCACCAGTGGGACCTGTTGAACCTGTTGGGCCAACTGTACCGGCAGGGCCGGTGGCACCGGTTGGACCAGTGGGGCCAGCAGCACCGGTAGGGCCAATGGCGCCAGCAGGACCGGTAGCACCGGTAGCTCCAGCAGGACCCGCAGGGCCAGTAGCCCCCGTAGGACCGCCTGCAGGCCCGGTAGGGCCGGCAGGACCAGTGGGACCCGTTGGACCGGTAGGACAAATTACCGGTGGACAAGGGGGTGGGCAGCAGCACGATGGCGGGCAGGATGGCTTACACACATTGCACCGCTCTGTGTCGCTGCTTCGACAGGAGCCATCACATTCCGGACACCGATCAGAAGCACAATATCGTTTCATAATCTCTCCTTTGGCATCATGAGATAGTTGCTGTGGCTATGCCACAAACCATTCTATGCCAAAGCGCCCGTCTAAGGTTCCCGGGCAACTGCAAATATCTATAAGAATTGAATAATTTTTTTCATGCATGCTGCTGTACAGATATAGAAAACCGGAGCAAAGTTTCCTTTGCTCCGGTTTGTATCATCGAAGCACTATAGGAAGAAATTGGCACGCCGTGCAAGTGTTTGCAGGCCGCTGCCCAGATGAAATTGATATCTGCCGGACAGCAGGCCGCTGATTTCAAAAAAAGAAAGACACGCTTTTCAGCGTGTCTTTCTTTTGGTGGAGATATGCGGGATCGAACCGCAGACCTCTTGAATGCCATTCAAGCGCTCTCCCAGCTGAGCTATACCCCCATGCGCAAGATGTATTATAGCAGAGCCTTGGCGGCATTGCAAGTGTTTTTTTCAAAAATCGAGACTTTCTGCGAAACAGGAAAGCAGCCCGTTATTCCTCCAGCATTTCCAGGAACTCCTCCTCGCTGAGTACCGTGATGCCCAGCTCCTGGGCCTTGCGCAGCTTGGAACCCGCACCGGGGCCTGCCACCACGTAGGTGGTCTTCTTGGACACGGAGGATGCGGCCTTGCCGCCCCGCTGCTCCACCAGCTCCGCCGCTTCGTCCCGGCTGAACCGTTCCAGGGAACCGGTAAGCACGAAAGTCATTCCAGCAAAACGATTGTCAAGCGATTTCTCTTTACACTCCATATTGACCCCTGCCCGACGCAGACGGTCCAGCAGATCCTGGGATTGGGGGCTGGCCATCCAACTGCGGATATAGGCGGCGGTGATGCCGCCGATATCGTCGATGGCGGTCAGCTCTTCTTCCGTGGCGGCGGCCAGAGCGTCCATAGTGCCGAAGTGGCTGGCCAGTACCTTGGCGGCCTTCTCCCCCACCTGACGGATGCCCAGAGCAAAAATCAGGCGCCAAAGATCGTTCTCCCGGGATTTGGCGATGGCCTTCACGGCATTGTCCGCAGATTTTTCGCCCATCCGGTCCAGCTGGGCGATTTCCTCGGCTTTCAGATCATAGAGGTCTGCTGCCGTGGACACCAGCCGATGCTCAATGAGCTGCTGCATCACCGCCGGACCCAGTCCGTCGATATCCATGGCATTGCGGCTGGCAAAATGGGTCAGGTTCCGCAGCAGCTGGGCCGGGCACTCGGCACCGGTACAGCGGACGGCAGCGCCGTCGGGGTCCCGGGAAACAGGTGCGCCGCATACCGGACAGGTTTCCGGCAGCAGATAGGGCTTGGTACCTGCCGGACGCTTCACTACTTCCAGGATCTCCGGAATGATCTCCCCTGCCTTCTGCACCAGAACCGTGTCGCCGATGCGGATATCCTTCTGGGTGATATAGTCCTGGTTATGCAGCGTGGCATTGGTCACCGTAGTACCCGCCAGACGCACCGGCTTGAGTACCGCTTTGGGCGTCAGCACGCCGGTACGGCCCACCTGCACCACGATGTCCACCAGCTCCGTCTCCTTCTTCTCCGGAGGATACTTATAAGCGATGGCCCAACGGGGATTCTTGGCGGTACTGCCCAGCTCCTGACGCTGCTGCAGGTCATTGAGCTTCACCACGGCACCATCCATATCAAAGGGGAACTCCATCCGTGTATCGTTGAGCCGGTCGATCTCCTGCAAGATCTCACCGGCATCCGTCAGGCAGCGGTATGGGATCACCTTGAACTGCTGCTCCTTGAGATAGTCCAGGGTCTGGGTATGGGTGGCAAAGCTCTTGCCCTCCGCCAGCTGCAGATTGAATACGGCGATATCCAGTTTCCGGGCGGCAGCCACCTTGGGGTCCAGCTGCCGCAGGGAACCGGCAGCTGCATTCCGGGGATTGGCAAACAGAGGCTGGCCTTCCACCTCCCGCCGGGCGTTGAGCTCTTCAAAGACGCTCCGGGACATATACACCTCACCCCGGACGATGAGGCGGGGCAGCTTGTCCGGCAGCGTCATGGGAATGGAGCGGATGGTACGGAGATTTTCCGTCACGTCCTCCCCTACCCGGCCGTCGCCCCGGGTAGCACCACGGACGAATACGCCGTCCCGGTATTCCAGGGCCACAGACAAGCCGTCCACCTTGGGTTCCACGCTGTAGGCCGCCTGGGGTACCCGCTGGGCTACACGGTCCAGAAAGTCACAGACTTCATCGCCGTCAAACACATCCTGCAGGCTCTCCAGCGGCACCGCATGGGTCACCTGCTCAAAGGCGGACAGAGCCGGCCCCCCCACCCGCTGGGTGGGGGAGTCCGGTGTGACTTCCTCCGGATGCTCCTTCTCCAGATCCTCCAGACGACGCAGCAGATGGTCGTACTCATAATCCGAGATGATGGGGTCATCCAGCACATAATAGCGGTACCCATGGGCATTGAGGGTATCCCGCAGCTGTTTCATTTCTTCCCGATAATCCATAAGCTCACCTTATCCGTTGTTCATGATGTATTCTTCGGCGTAATCCTCCATCTGGCCATCGCTGGCATCAAAGTAGGTATAGCTCTCCGGTACGCTGCCCACGATCACCGTTTCCGCCACGGTGATCTCATTGGTCACCACGGTGGAGGTGCGGAATCCCGGCAGCAGGATACTGATATAGACATTGACATCCAGCAAAATCTGGTGCCGGGTCTGGTTGATACCTGCCGAACTGAAGGAATTGCGGAAGCTGGCGGTGGTGGAACCCACCGACTGCATCCGGATCTTGATGGCCGGGCCCCGGCCTGCCAGCAGGGATGAGCCAGTAAGCGTACCCAGGGGGATGGACAGTTCCGTGGTGGACACCTGGGACAGCCGCCGCAGGATATCGTCGGCGATCCTGGACTGCAGACGGTTGAAGGCAGCCATATTGCTTTTCAGGGCCGTCACCTGGCCCTCGCTGTTCTTTTCAAAAGACACCAGTACGCTGTAATCGATCTCGCCGCCCTGAACCGCCTCATCCACCGCCTCCACCACAATACGGTTGACGGTATTGGAGACCCGGGCGGTGGCCAGACTTGCCAGAATGGGCTCCATATGGAACACGGCGATACAGCCGATGCCTGTGAGAAACAGCGTCAGCAGCACCAGCCAGATCAGGAGCCTCCGCCGGGCCGACAGACGTATATAACGCAGCCTCCGCAATGCACACACCTCCCGTATCAGTGTATGCACACCGCCGACTGTGGGTTACGCCCAGCCGTTCACCTGATCCTTGAATGCGTTGCCCCGCTCCATGAAGTTGCGGAACTGGTCAAAGGAAGCACAGGCCGGAGAAAGCAGCACCGTGTCCCCTTCCGCCGCCTGCTCCCGGGCCAGCTCCACCGCATCGTGCAGCGTGGCCGCTGTCAGGATCCCCGGCTGGTCGGGTCGATAATCCGGGGCCTGCTCCACGGCGGCACGGATCTTTTCCGCCGTAGCGCCGCAGAGGATCAGCGTCTTGACATGGGCCGTGATCTCCGGGCCCAGCACGTCAAAGGGAATATGTTTATCGTAACCGCCGGCAATGAGGATCACCTTTTCCGGGAAGGAACGCAGTCCGGCAATGGTACGGCTGGGGCTGGAAGCGATGGAGTCGTTATAATACCGCACGCCGCCATAGGTGCGCACCAGTTCGATGCGGTGCTCCACCCCACCGAAGTTCCGGGCAAACTCCCGGATCACGGCATCGTCCACCAGTCCCTCCAGCGCCGCAATGGCGGCCATATAATTCTCCACGTTATGGAAGCCTGGCAGCTTGATATCGGAGGTATTCAGCACCACTGTCTCCACACCGTCCCGCACCCGGACAATCTCCGAGCCCCGGAGATACACGCCACGCTCCACCGGTGCAGTACCGGAAAAGAGCCGCACCTCTCCCCTGGCCCGCAGGCTCTGCTGACGGGTGATGGCATTATCGGCGTTGAACACGGCGATATCAGAGGCAGCCTGATGGCGGAAAATATTTTCCTTGGCGCTGACGTACTCCTCCATATCCCGGTGTACGTCCAGATGATTGGGGGAAAGATTGGTTACCACGGCGATGTGGGGGCTGCGCTTCATAGTCATCAGCTGGAAAGAGGACAGCTCCAGCACCACACGGTCCTCCGGCCGCATCTGTCCCGCCCTGGCCAGCAGCGGCGTGCCGATATTGCCGCCTACATGCACCGTTTCCCCCGCCGCCTCCAGAAGCTTGGCGATGATGGTGGTGGTAGTGGTTTTCCCGTCACTGCCGGTAACGGCAATGATGCTGCAGGGGCAGACTTCAAAAAACACCTCCATCTCCGAGGTGATACAGCTGCCCTGTGCCCGGGCCGCCTCCAGCTGCGGAAGGTCCGGACGCATGCCGGGGGTGCGGAAGATCACATCCTGATTCAGGCCTTCCAGATAGCCCTCTCCCAGCTGCAGCCGGGCGCCGGCATCCTCCAGCTCCTGAGCCAGGTCTCCCAGCTCCTGCCGGCTGCGGCGGTCACAGGCCGTCACGGCGATGTGCTGCTCCAGCAGCAGCCGCAGCAGCGGCGTATTGCTCACACCGATGCCCAGTACGGCTACGGTGCGGTCTTTCAATGTCATCAGATATTCCTGCAGGGTCATTGCCTGTTTCCTCCTCCTGCGCCCTCAGGCGCTCATACCTTATTATTATACCGCATCCGGCGTCCCAATTCAATGTAAATACGGAAAAGGACAGCCCGGTCATTGACTTTGCCGCCAAGTGCCTGTACAATAGACCCTGCGAGTAAGCCAGACAGTCGCGGGGACAAGGCGAAAGCCTGTTCATGAGGAAAGTCCGGGCTCCACAGGGCAAGGATAACGGGTAACGCCCGCCGAAGGCGACTTCAGGAAAAGTGCAACAGAGATATACCGCCTCTGCAGCATCCGCTGCCGGGGTAAGGGTGGAAAGGCGAGGTAAGAGCTCACCCGACGGCTCGAGAGTGTCCGTCGCTGTAAACTCTATCCGGAGCAACACCGCTATGGGAGCATCAGGTTGGCCCGGCCGCTCCCGGGGTGGCTTGACCGTACCGGCAACGGTGCGGCTAGATAGATGACTGTCAAATACAGAACCCGGCTTACAGACTTGCTCGCAGCCCATATGGGACCGCCGGCGCCATCCGCCGGCGGTCTCTTTCTCTCATTTTGTCTCTTTTCAACAAAATATATGGAATGTATTCTACACTTTTCGTGATGTTAACTTCTTTACATCACTACGCTAAAGTGTTAACATATCTTCAAGGACAACATCCGAGGCCGGAGGGCCCGGAGCTGTAATGGAGGAAGAAAGATGAAAAAGGTTCTTTGCATGATGCTGGCCGCTTTGACGGTGGTCTCCCTGCTGACTGCCTGCGGCGGCGGCAGTGATGAAATGGTCTATGCTGTGGAAGCCGGTTCCGCCGGTGAAGCCATTGCCCAGGAAAAGGGCTGGGCCATCAACTCTGTGGACGATCAGGCCAAGGCGCTCATGGAAGTGGATTCCGGCACCTCTGATGCCGCTGTCATCGATATGCTGATGGCCGGCGCTATGATCGGTGAAGGTACCAGCTATCCCGATCTGAAGGTCACCGAGACCCTCACCGAAGAGGAATACGCCATCGGCTGCCGGAAGGGCTCCGACCTGGCTCAGTATATCAATATCGTGCTGGCTGAGGCTTATGCCGACGGCACCATGGCTGCCCTGGCCAAGCAGTATAAGGTTGCGGAAGATCTGATCGTCGAGCAGCCCGCTGCTACCGAATTTGTGCCCGCTGCCGACAGCGATGTGGCTTACATCCAGGGCAAGGGCAAGCTGGTGGTGGGCATCACCAATTTTGCTCCTATGGACTATCCGGACGCCAACGGTGAGTGGATCGGCTTTGACGCTGATCTGGCCAAGCTGGTGGCTCAGAAGCTGGGTGTGGAGATCGAGTTCGTCACCATCACCTGGAGCCAGAAGATCTTTGAGCTGGACGGCAAGACCATCGACGTGGTGTGGAACGGTATGACCCTCACCGATGAGACCCGCAACGGCATGGAATGCACCAACGCCTATTGCAAGAATGCCCAGGTCGTGGTCACCAAGGCTTCCTGACGCATACAGAATCCAACACATATAAGCCGAAGGCAGAGGGCACTGGCTCCCTGCCTTCGGTCTGTGTCATCCTTCCCCATTTCCGTAAACATAGATAAGGAGAATGTTCATGTTTCAAACCGTTACTCTGGCGCTGCTCCGGGGCTGCGGAACCATGCTGGAGCTGTTTGCTCTGACGCTGCTGTTCTCGCTGCCTCTGGGACTGCTGGTGGCCTTCGGCTCCATGAGCCGCTGGGCGCCCTTCCACTTCCTGGTGCGCTGGCCCCGGCTGCTGGACCAGAAGTTCTTCCGGTGGCTCAGTACCTTTGCCCCGGTAAGCTGGCTGTGCAACGTAGTAGTGTGGATCATCCGGGGTACGCCCCTGATGCTGCAGCTGATCATCATTTTCTATGGGCCCGGCCTGTGGTTTGACCATAACATCTGGAGCTTCAGTTCCGGACGTATGACCGCCTGCGTGGTAGCCTTTGTCATCAACTATGCCTGCTACTTCTCCGTGATCTACCGGGGCGGTATTCAGAGCGTGCCCGCCGGTCAGTGGGAAGCCGGTGAGGTATTGGGCATGACCAAGCGGCAGATCTTCTTCAAGGTCACTCTGCTGCAGATGATCAAGCGCATCGTACCGCCCATGTCCAACGAGATCATCACCCTGGTAAAGGATACCTCTCTGGCCCGGATCATCGCCATCAGTGAGCTGGTGAAGATGGGTGAGGATTTCATGCGATCCGACGGCATCACCTGGCCGCTGTTCTATACCGCCGTGTTCTATCTGGTGGTGGTAGGTATCCTGACGCTGCTCTTCAATTTCCTGGAGCGCAAGCTCAGCTACTTTCGATAAAGGAGGCGCCTTATGAGTATTTTGGATGTACAGCACATTGAAAAGCATTTCGGCGCCACCCGAGTGCTGGAGGATATCAGCTTCTCTCTGGAGCAGGGGCAGGTTTTGTCCATCATCGGCTCTTCCGGCAGCGGCAAAACCACGCTGCTGCGGTGCCTGAATTTTCTGGAACGGCCGGATGCAGGCACCATCGCCGTTCGGGGCCAGACCATTTTTGACGCCGCAGATATGAAAGCCCAGACCGAAAGTCAGATCCGTGCCAATCGGCTGCATTTCGGACTGGTGTTCCAGAGCTTCAATCTCTTCCCCCAATATACCGCTCTGGAAAACGTGATCCTGGCCCGACAGCTGCTGGCCAAGTCCCAGAAAACCGGGGAATCCAACGAGGCCATCGTGCAGGAAGGCAAAGCTCTGCTGGATCAGATGGGGCTGAGTGACCGGATGGACAACTATCCCCATCAGCTCTCCGGCGGACAGCAGCAGCGTGTGGCCATCGCCCGGGCCCTGGCCATGAAGCCGGACATTCTGTGCTTCGACGAACCCACCTCTGCTCTGGACCCGGAACTCACCGGTGAAGTGCTGAAGGTCATCCGGGGTCTGGCCCGGAAGCATACCACCATGATCATCGTCACCCATGAGATGGCCTTTGCCCGGGATGTGGCAGACCATGTGATCTTCATGGACGGCGGCGTCATCGTTGAGCAGGGCGCACCTGCCGATGTGATCGACAATCCTCGGGAGGAACGCACCCGTCAGTTCCTCTCCCGCTTCTCTCAGGATAACTGAAACATATACTGCCCGGCGCTGTATGGCGCCGGGCAGTTGTATTTTTGTGGCATACCCAAATCTCGGTAAAGGGGAAATTGATTTCTCCCGAGCATTGAAGTCACCGGAGAGACAGCGCCGCCCAACACGATTTGGACGTGCAATCTGCAGAATCAGAATTATCGGTCCAGCAAGCAATTCATAGCAGTGATGGAATGCTTGGATGTTTGCATTAGATGCAAGAAACTCTCAGAAGCCTGCGACACAGGTTTCTGAGAGTTTTCTCTGTAGTCTATCGTACTTTGCACAGCTCAGTAAAATGATTCCCCACTATGGCTACGCAGCATTACGAGCAACTACCAGCTATTCAAATCCGCAAAAGTCTGTCAAAGGCCATATCTGCTGCAGACAGAATTCGAATCCCGGGTACAGAAGCCGATGGATAAACCCGGATGGGCTGGCAGCCATAGCTCAAGCATCGGCGGTTCACCCGCCGCTCGATCAGCGGCATGATCCGCTCAGCTCCGTAAAGTAAATCACCCGCCAATAGCACCGAGTCGATTCGTACCAGGTTGGTCAGATTCACGATGGCGGCACTGAGATATTCTGCCTCCTGGGCCATCAGATACACCGCCTCCGGATCACTGTCCAAAGCATCCACCAGTTCCTTCCAACTGTGGAAGCCAGTCCCGTTCAGCAACTTGGGTATGGCAGCATATTCTTCCAGGCAGCCGATGTTGCCGCAGGCACAAGGACGCCCGTCATAGCGGATGGTTGTATGGCCCAACTCGCTGGTAAAATAACCAGCACCCTTAAGCACCTTACCTTTAGAGATCACGCCAGAGCCAACGCCGCTGTCCACCAGCAGCAGCAGGAAGTTACTGCTGCCGTAGCTCTCTGGTCTGCCGCAGTGGTAGGACGCAAGGCATGTCGCATTGTTGGCCAGAAATACCGGCAGCCCCGTGGCTTCCTGTAACTGCGGCCCGATCTCCACCTGATGCCACAAATCGAATCGCGGCGGATTTAGAATCCGGCCACTTTCACCATCCAATGGACCGGGTGCTGAAATGCCGATTCCCAGCAGCCTCTCACGCTGAACGCCCTCTGTTTGAGACAACTGCTGGATGACCTGACGCAGCGGCTCCAGCTTGTCGCCCTCTCCCGTCATCCGAATCTCGTTGGACACTATGATATTGCCGCCTATGTCCACAAGGCCAGCGCTGCATCCGTCACGATTAAGATAGATGCCAATTGCATATCCCGCCTCCGGGCATAGCATCAGCGGTGTAGATGTGCGTCCCCGCGGATTAGCCACCGGAGACATCTCCCGCACCAGTCCGTCATTCAGCAGCTCCGCAGCAATCAGGGAGGTACTTGCACGGGTCAGACCAGTTCTTCTGGCAATTTCCGCTCGAGACAGAGGCTGATGCCGCAGCAACCGTAGTACCAGCTTTCGATTATATTCTTTTGTATAATCGGCATTCCTTGCTACAACGCGCATGTTCCATCTCCTCTCTCTTTTACTGTGAAAACTTTCGGCTTTTTATTTTATTATAATGCAAGTATCCGTACATTTCCAGAAATATCTATGTTGCTTCCACTCTTTATTTTCAGATCCTTTTGTTAATCTGATTGACAAAATTAGGTTTTCTGATATAATGATGCCAGCATGAAATGTAATATAGCCTGTGCAGGAGGGATGACTATGGAGCTTCGCGTGTTCCAGCGGGGCTTTAACTTTTCACAAGACGGACCGGGAAACCGGCTGGTATATCATCTGCAAGGCTGCAACCTGCGCTGCCCCTGGTGTTCCAACCCAGAAGGTCTGTCCATAGACGGAGGCTGGATCACCACCCCTGAAGCCCTGGCGGCAGAAGCGGTTCGCAGCCGTCTGATGTTTTTCGAAGGCGGCGGTGTGACCCTGACTGGGGGCGAGGTAACCTTGCAGTGGGAAGCAGTGCTCCATCTGCTGTCTCTGCTGAAAGCAGAGGGCATACATACCTGTATAGAAACCAATGGTACTTCACCACATCTGCCAGAACTGTTTCCAGTATTGGATCTGCTTATCATGGATCTCAAGCACCATGATTCTGCCCGGCACAAAGCCGTTATCGGTATGGGCTTGGAGCAAACCATTGCCAATATCACCGCTGCGCTGGACGCCGGACAGCAGCTGGCTCTGCGTATCCCGCTGATCGGCGGTTTCAACGCTTCTGCCCAGGACGCAAAGCAGTTTGCTGCATTGCTGAACCGACTGAACGTAGGAAAAAGGGCCACTGTAGAGCTGCTGCTTTATCATGAGTATGGCCGCAGCAAATACGATAAGCTGCATCTGCCCTATACCATGGGCGCAGAGGCCCGTGTAACAAATGAAACCAGACTGCAAATGGAAGAAATCCTCCGCCAGTCCGGTTTGACAGTTATCCGCACCTGACAATGCCGGAATCCCCTACAAACATCACAGAAAGGAAACGATCCTATGCAACTGTTTCAGCTTCTAACACCTAAAGCCGTGTCAGATAAGGCTACTGACCTGTTCCAGGAGGAACGCAACAGCCATAAAATTCTCAACGGCTGGTTTTTGACCAGAGAAATCGCCTCCCGTGTGGATGCTCAGACTACTCAGACTGACCCTGAGTTACGCGCCGCCGAAGAATTATCCGCTATCGTTCGGGAGTTGCCCCTGGAAATCAGTGACCATGCGTTGCTGGTCGGTACTCAGCGGGATGCATTTGCCGCCAGCTACGCCCTCATCAACCCCGCTTTTCAGGTAGAGACATTTCAGGGTTATTGCGACCCCCTGGAGGTATACGATTACGCCACGCCCACTGAGGAGATCACTCCCCAGCGCATTGCCGCTATGCGTGCAGCAGCCGCTAAGTCTCCTTGCGTGAAGGCATTGAGCAAGGTTTATAGCGAAAACAGTGAATATACCGACGAAGTAGCGTTCTTCTTTGAACAAGTCACCGGGCATCTGATCCCAGATTTCCGGCCCGCACTGAAAAGCGGCGTAACTCCTCTGATCTCTGCCATTGACCGCCGTCTTGCGGATGACAAAGAGCTGCTGCCTCAGCAGCAAAACAATTTGACAGCTATGCGCCAGACGCTGCTGTGTGCTGTGGAACTGGCTCATCGGTATGCTGATCTGGCCCACCAGCAGGCACAAAGTGCAACGCCCCAGCGGCAAAAAGAACTGGCTCTGATGGAAGCCAACCTGCGGCGAGTACCGGAATTTGGGGCAGAAACTTTGATGCAGGCCATGCAGTCCTATCTGATTCTGTGGCAGGTGATGTGCCTTGAGCAAGCGCCCAACCCCTTTGCCTTCTCTGTAGGCAATGCCGACCGGATCTTTGAACCCTATCGGACCATGTCCGGCTGCTCTCGCCAGGAAGCAGCCGCCCTGTTCAAACATTTTCTGGTGTTCTTTAACGTAGGCGAACGTTCGTGGGCTATCTCCCAAAACGTGCTGCTCAGCGGTCGTGACAACGATGGTAACGATTTGACCAACCTCATGACCTACGCTATTCTGGATGCATATTACGATATGAATCTGCCGCAGCCCATCCTGTCTGTGAAACTGCACCGCAACACTCCGGAGGCACTGTACCGGGAAATGGGACGCTTCTTTTTCACACCCGGCTGCCTGACTCCTTCGCTGTTTAATGATGACAGCCTGTTCCAAACTCTGCGGGAGCATGGCATAGAGGAGGCCGATCTGCCTGATTACGCTGTAGCCGGCTGCCAGGAACCTCTTATCATGGGCAAGGACAACGGCAACACCACCAACAGCTGGCTGAACTTGGGCAAGATTTTGGAACTGACCCTGTCCGGCGGATTATCCGCTATTACCGGAAAAGCCATCGGCCCGCAGCGTCAGTTGGAACCGCTGGAGCTTCTGAAAAATATTCGTTCTCTGTTCTATGAAAATGTGACCTGGTTCGCTGAAAAAATGGCCCAAGCGGCCAATGGCGCATCCCAAGCTGTTTCTTTGCTGCCTGTTCCTTTCCTGAGCAGCTTCATGGGCGGTCTGGACAGTGCCTGGGATCTGCGGGATACAAAGCATCAGGGCACCCGCTACAACGCCAGCGGCTGCCTGATTCACGGCTTATCTGTTGTGGCAGATTCCTTTGTGGCCATAGATTGTCTGCTGCGGGATCGTCCGCAGGATGCCGCCCGGCTCATTGAAGGCTGCCGCACAGACTTCAAGGACTGCAGCGAACTGCGGGAGTACCTGAAATCCTGCCCCAAATTCGGCAACAACCTGCCCGAAGCAGATCAGGAAGCTGCAGAGGTAGTCAACCGAGTGTCTGATATCGTGCGCAAGCAGAAGAATTATCTGGGCAACACTTTCCGGCCCGATTGGAGCTCTCCTTCCACGCACCTGCTGTACGGCTACTGGGTCGGTGCCACTCCAGATGGTCGGGGCAGCCGGGAGATGCTGGGCTACGGTGTGGATCCTCTCTTCAGCACCGCCAATTCCGGATTGGGTCTGCGCACCCTCTCCACCATGGCCCTGCCCTTCCAGCAGATGGAGGGAGGCTGTGCCTCACACTTCGGCATCGATCCCAAGTATTTTAATGGTACCACCAATGAGGAGCGTGGCATGCAGTTCCGGAACCGGGTACTGTTCCCCCTGTTCTTCCATCCGGATAATCCCCGGCGGGCACCCTTTTACCTCTATGTAAATGTCACCACGGCCGACACCCTGCGCAAAGTGCTGGCCGAGCCGAAAAAATACGCCCCCAGCGGCGTGTACATCATGCGCATCCACGGTACCTTCGTGAATTTCCTGGATCTGTCGCCTGCCATTCAGCAGGATATCATCACCCGACTGGATCCCGGCTCCACTTTCTGCTGAGGAGTAAGCTATGGTCACACTCGGATTGGATATCGGCACCACTACCATCAGCGCCGTGGTGGCAGAAGAGGGACGCGTACTTGCAGCGGAGACTTTGGCAAACGACGCTGCGCTGCCGGGCAAAGACTGGGAGCGCATGCAGGACCCACAGCGCATTCTTCTTTTGGCTCGGCAAGCCATTGATACCCTGCTGAAGCGCTTTCCTCAGACACAGCGGATCGGCGTAACGGGGCAGCAGCACGGCATCGTATATCTGGACGAAGCCGGGAACCCGGTCAGCCCGCTGTATACCTGGCAAGATCAGCGTGGGCGCCAGCCAATGAAAGACGGCGGCACCTATATCGGTCAGCTACAATTACTGACCGGATATTCCGTTCCTGCCGGATACGGCATGGCCACCCATTTCTACAATCTGAAAAACGGCCTGGTTCCCCGGGAAGCAGCCACGTTCTGTACGATTCACGACCTGGCCGCAATGGTACTGGCAGGACGCAGCACCGCAGCGATTGATGTTAGCGATGCCGCTAGTTTCGGCCTTTTTGACCTGAAGCAAGGCTGCTTCGATCTGGACGCTGTCCGCGCAGCTGGTATGGATCCGGCTATTCTGCCGCAGTTAGCCAATGACCCCTGTCTTGGAACGGGGCCACTGGGTCTGCCGGTATACCGTGCCATTGGCGACAATCAGGCCAGCTTCCTGGGCGCCACCGGCGGCCAAACGCAATGCATGCTTGTGAACGTGGGAACCGGCAGCCAATTTTCTGTCCATGTGCCAAGCTACATGGTCTGCGAAGGACTTGAAACACGTCCCTTCCCTACTGGCGGATATCTTCTGGTGGGCGCAGCTCTGTGCGGTGGCCGCTCTTGGGCACTGCTGGAACGATTCTTCCGGGACACCGTCCAAATGGTCACTGGCCATGCGCCGGAAAATTGCTATCAGGCCATGTCTTCAGCCCTGGAGCACGCTGTGCAGAACCAGCCCTCCCCTACCATCCTGCCGCTGTTTCAGGGCACACGCTCTGATCCGGAGATACGCGCCTCAATCACCGGGCTTAGCCCCGATACCTTCACGCCGCTGGCCTTTATGGAAGGCATGACTCGGGGCATGGCGGAAGAACTTCGTAAAATGTATGGGCAGTATTTGGCCGCCGGAGGTTCTCCTCTGCCCCTGTACGGCTCCGGCAACGGTCTGCGGTTGAACCGCCATCTGTGCATTGCCATGGAAAAAGCCTTTTCCCTGCCTCTGCACCTGGCAGAAAACCAGGAAGAAGCCGCCTGCGGGGCTGCACTGTTCGCAGCCCGGTGGTAACGAAAAAACATTTTCTCACTCTATACAGCAAAAACACGCCTTGTCCATTGGACAAGGCGTGTTTTCTTAAATCAGTCATTCATCTTTGACTGGCGGATAGTACAAAGAAGCTTTGCCGGTAGCACCCAGCAAATCGAACTTGTGGCGAATAACCTCCTTCATAGCCTCAATGCAGGGAGGATAGATGTCGCCCGGCTCACGGATGTAAGGATCCTTCAGAACCTCGCGGCACTTCTGATAGAAGGGATCTTTGATATCGCTGGAAATATTGATCTTATTGATACCGCAGCGGGCCGCCTCTGCGATTTCCTCATCCTTATTGGCGGAACCGCCATGCAGCACCAAAGGAATGGGAACCAGCTTCTTGATGTCTTTCAGCCGCTGAATCTGCAGTGTAGGCACCATGCCCTTGGGATAGATGCCATGGCATGTACCAATGGCAATAGCCAGCGTGTCCACACCGGTTTCCGCCACAAAGCGAGCTGCCTCTTCCGGCTCTGTATAGTGAATCTCTGTGCTGGAGGTGGTAGTCATGCTCTGGGCAGTGGTACCAATGGTGCCAAGCTCTGCCTCTACAGATACACCCACCGCATGGGCAATACGGCAAACCTCCCGAGTCACTCTTACATTTTCCTCAAACGGCTTGGAAGATGCATCGATCATCACAGAGGTATATCCGCTCTGGATGGCCAGCATAATCTGGTCCAGTGTAGAGGCATGATCCATGTGAATGCACACAGGCACCTTTGCCTGATGGGCTTCTTCCACCAGAGCTGTAATAAACGATGGACGGGCCAGCGCCAATTCATCAGGATGCACTTCGATAATAACCGGGGCATTCATCTCCTCGCTGGCTTCCAGAATACCGCGCATGATCATACTGGTCGGCGTGTTAAACGCCGGAACAGCAAAATGGTGCTCATTGGCAACAGCAAGCAGGGATGTCATATTCATCAGCATGTTTGGATCCTCCTTTACCTCACCCAGGGCGGGTTGTATTTCATCAACCAAATACCGCCCATACGTTATAGTTAAGTTTCTTTACGGCGTCCATTATATTTACACATCAATATATTGTCAAGTGCATTATCAAAATAGTAGCTTATTTAATTGCCCGCAAAACATTTGCATATTTCTGATATTTTTTGATTTTATCCAATATTTTTGTGCTATTAATATAATTTCAAAAGCAATCCCGATTATGAAATTTTTTATATATTAATTTGCAAGAAAATAAATCGCCATTTTTCGGTTCTGTTTTTCCTTGGACATATTGACTTTTTTTAGCCTAAGGCTTACACTAAAACAAATAGTTTTCGAAAAAAAGTACAAAATGCAAAGGAGGGGAACAGCGCATGGGCAATCTACATACCGATCCCTTTTTGTTAATCAAATTAAACTATATCCAAATGAATCCTGCTATGAAGCATATTGCTGACGTGCTGCTGTCACAGCGAAACGAATCCAGTCGTCTGACCATTGGCGAGCTGTCCGCCCGCAGCGGCGTCAGTAACGCTACTGTGACTCGATTCGTACAAATGTTGGGCTTCGAAAACTACAAAGCCTTCTCCCATTCCCTTCAGCAGTTTCTCGAGGAAAAGCAGGCCCACCCTGGTCTAACTTCCCCCAGCAGTCACGCCATGCTGTATGCTGGCGGTTTTCCCCACAAGCAAGATCCAGAAAGCGTGTGCCGCTATGTAATTGGCAGCGAAATTGAGATGCTGAACGATACTCTGTCGCTGATGGATTTCTCTCTAATGGAAAAGGTAGCTGAATTGATCGACAGTGCGCGGCAGGTAATTTTTCTGGGAGAGGGCCGATCCCATCTGGCAGCAGAGAGCGCATGCTCCCGCTTCTCCCGCATAGGGGTGCTGTGCAGCTGCCCCGCCGGCTTTCACAATAGCATTCCTGCCATGTGCATGGCCAAGCCCGGCGACCTGGTGGTAGGCATCAGCAATATGGGGCGTTCCCCCACGGTAGCGGAAGGATTGACTATGGCCAGGGAACAAAATATCCCCACTGTGGCCATCACCAGTGTGAAGGGTTCCCCAGTAGATCTGGCTGCCGATTACACCATTTTGACTGGTTTTAACTATTGCAGCTTTTCCAAGCCCTCTCAAGCCACCTGCTATGAGCCTGGTTCAGAAAATCTGCCTCAATACTCCGTTATCGACTGCCTATACCTAATGTGCGTTATGCGGAAAGATCAGGACTGCCTGGATCGTTACTATCGCTCCGCCACGCTAATCGATGAAAAACGCAACTAAAAAATAGAACCGCCGGAGCTTTGGGCTCCGGCGGTTCTATTTTTATGATTCTCTAAAACTCTCTCTACTCTCTCTCAAACTCCGCCAGACGGCGCTGCTCCTCCGGCAAAAAGCAAGGCAGCATTCCCCCGATGAAAGAATCTCCCAGTCCGATGGTTACCGGCCTTGCAATGTGATCCAGATCTTTGCCCGGCACGCAAATCAGTTCTTCACCCAGCAGGGTTTCTAACTGGGCGGCAAAATCCTCAGCTCGCTTGCGGGGCGGCAAGTCCATGGTTTGTTCATAGTCCGCACGCCCGTAATCGTCCCCCAAACGGAAACGCGTAGCCGCCATGCAGATACCTGCCTCCAGTGCCTGGCGCATTCCTTCCACCGGCCGACCATACGCCAGTGCCCAGTAGGCACTGTGGCACACAATGGTAGGCACATGCAGCAGATCATACACTTCCCGAACAGCCTGCGCAACCTGATTTGCATCCCACATGTCCACACGGCGGCCCAAACGGTCCTGCAATTCGTCCTCGTTCATGCTGAATACATCCAGGTAAGGCGCCAGCATTTGAGGCACCAACTGCTGCATTTTTGGATTTTCAAAGCAGGCATCCTCCATTACCACCACACGATGCCGGGGCATCCGGTTGATAATGCGGATTGTGCTCTCCAAACGCCGGCGCAAAATGGATTCCTCTTTGATAATGTTAAAACTGGCCGTCAAAAATACCGGCGTGCGGCACACCTCATCGCCGAAGGTTTCGGTGATATGCAATGCAACACTGGGAGGATCGTGAGCAAAGATTACACGGTTAGGCCGCTGGGTGGTCAGTTCAATGTCCCCCACTTTAAGATGTACATTTGCCGGATATTGCAAAATCACGTGGGGATGAAAGTCATCTCCCTCATCCGGCACACTGGCCACCCAGTGCACATGGTCCGGAATCAGCCGGCAAAAATGCTTATTAAGGCTGCACACGTGTATAACACTGGAGTATCCGATCTTCTCCAGCGCCATAGCGGCCCGCACTGCAGTCCCCCCCAGTGTAACCCGATAATGAAAATTCTCGGCAAAACCTCGAGTGATCTGACTGGAACTGGCCAGGCATTCGCTGCCAGTATTGTTGGCCATATGACTCAGCAGCGTTCTGAGCAGATCTCTCTGACTATTGATTGGGCAAACAGCTTCAATCTCTTCACAGCGAATCCCATACAGCCGAATCAAACTCTCCAGCTTCTGCTGGTCCCATTCCAATTCAAAATCAACGGTATTCTGAAAACCAGCCGCAATGAAATGCTCCATAAACCTCCCCCTTTCCAAAGGTTGTCCATCCTCCATCTTATGGCAAGAAACATTATAAATCAGTTTTTTTAAAATGCAACGCGACAGGCAAATTTTCCCTTACGGAAAAGTATACAAAAATTGTTGCGCATTTTCGACAGAATGCACACAAGCGTTGAAAACAGAATAAAAGCAATTATAATCACTCATTTTTCTGTTTTTAACAAATATTTTTTATATTTTATGCAATATTTTTTCTTTTTCCAATTCTATTGTAAATTCGTTTATAAATTGTAAATGCGCTTGACAAATTTACCCTATGAAAATATAATTAGGATAACTTCATTGTTGAAAAAAGAAGTACCTCATTCATCAATGAAATAAAATCATAGAATTGGAGGAGAATATCGTGAAAAAAGTGATTGCATTGATCCTGTCTGCTGTCATGCTGGTCTGCCTGGTTTCTGGCTGCGGCCAGGGCGGCACCGACACCCCCGACGACGGCGAGGTAGTCCTGGAGTTCCAGCAGTGGTTCGACAACGAAATGGAAGCTGGTTATTTGCAGAGCGTCTGCGATGCGTTCTATGAAGAAACCGGCATCAAGGTCAATCTGCTGAGCCAGCCTTACGCTGACACCAAGACTCAGCTGCAGGCCAGCGCCGTTGCCGGCACCATGGCTGACATCGTGGCTCTGGACGGTTCCTGGATCTATGACTACGCCACCCAGGGCAACTTGGCGGATCTGGGTAAGCTGTTCACCGAAATCGGCTTTGACACCACCGATGTTTCCATGCAGACCACCGTTAACGGCACCGTATACGCACAGCCCCTGGTCATCTTCCCCTGCCTGATGGCTGTGAACCGCGATATTCTGACTGCCAATGGCATTACAGAATTGCCCACCACCTGGTCTGAATTTCTGGAAGTGTGCAAGACCGTTACCGATCCCGCCAACAACGTATACGGTTTTGCTATGAACATGAGCACCGATAATGCTACCTGCATGGAATACTTTGCCGCCTTTGCCTGGAACTCCGGCTGCTCCATCCTGAATGAAGACGGCAGTCCTTTCCTGGCCGGCAACGAAGTATTCACCGCAACCGCCGAATTCTATAAGTCCCTGTTCGACAACAACGTCGTTTCCCCCGGTCTGTTCACTATGACTGACGCCGACAAGGTGCAGGAGTTCGTCAATGGTCGTGTTGCCTTCATGCCTGACTCCGTGGCTCACCTGACCAACATTCGCGAGCAGGCTCCTGACATGGATGTGGTTTACATGAACATGCCCAGCCAGGATGGCTATACCGGCCCCAGCTACATGCGTGCCAACAACTGGGCTTGCGGTATCTCCGCCAACAGTGAGCATCCCCAGGAAGCTGCCAAGTTCATCGCTTATCTGCTGGGTGCTGATGTGAACGCCGATCTGTGCACTCACGCTGGTGGTTTCCCTGTGAACGCCAAGGCTGAGCCCGCCTATACCGACACTTCCGCCGCCTTCCAGTCTATTCAGGAAATCAACAAGACCACTACCGGCAAAGCTGAGTTTTATTCTCTGCCTACCGCCGAGGCTCTGATGAAGGTTCTGGACGAAGATCTGATTATGTATATCGACGGCGAGTATGACAGCGCAGAGGAAATGCTGCAGCATACCCAGGCTGAGTTTGATAAGGCCTATCAGGGCAACTAAGCCATACACCCCTTCGGTTATTTGGTAACTCAAATCCCCGCTTCCGCAAGGCACTGCCTTGCGGAAGCGGGATCCCTCATTGCGTCTTAATCCTCATCCGCCGCAGTGATGCAACCGGAATGGAAAGGTAACCACTATGCAATTGAAGAATTACAACCATGATCATCCGGCCGTTACACGCCTTTATCGTAATTTTCGGCCTTACGGCTATCTCTCGCCGGTAATGCTGCTAATGGTGGCACTGCTGTTCATCCCCATTATCTTGGTAATTGGATACTCCTTTTTCGACAACGTCCTGATTAACTCGAATCCAAAGTGGGTGGGGCTGCAAAACTATATAACGGTTTTAACGGATCCGGTTTTCCTGAAATCCATGAAAAATACTGCTGTTTTTGTAGTATGCAACGTGGTTTTTCATCTGATAATCGGTATGGCTCTGGCCCTGATGGTCAATGCCAAAAGTTTGCGCCCTGCTCCTAAAGCTTTCTTCCGTGTGGTCTATCTGCTCCCGTGGATGTTCAATGCCACGGTCATCGCTATTCTGTGGAAATTGCTGCTGAACCCCAACGGTATTGTCAACTACCTGTTGGTAAACGCCCACATCATTACCGAAAAGATCTCTTGGCTCAGTGACCGCACCATCGTTCTGGGTGTGCTGACTTTTATCAATATCTGGGCCGGTTATCCTTTCTATATGATCAGTATTCTGGCTGGATTGCAGGGCATCTCCAGCAATCTGTATGAGGCTGCTGCTATCGACGGCGCACGCCCGGTACAGCAATTCTTTCACATCACTCTTCCTCAACTCAAGCCAATCCTTATCAGTATCGCCATGTTGGACTTCATCTGGACTACCCAGAACTTCTCCCTGATCTGGCTACTGACAGCAGGCGGCCCCTCCCATGCTACAGAAATGATGAGTACCTACGTGTACACCACTGCATTTATGGAATACCAGTATGCACAAGCATCTGCCGCTGCAGTCATCATTCTGCTGGCTTGCATGATACTGGCCATCTTCTATGTCAGGAACCAAACACGGACAGACTAAGAAAGGAGCGCTCTATGAAAACGAAACCTGCAAAGCGCATAGCGCTATGGATCGCTCTGATTGTGGCAGCGCTGTTCTCAGGACTGCCTATTGTATGGTTGTTGTCCAGTTCATTCAAATCCAACGCCAATATTTTTGCGGTTCCGCCCAAGCTGATAGATGAGAGCTTCAGCTTCACCGCATATCAGGAAGTGCTGTCCGATCCCATCAAATTGCGCTTCTTTGTGAACTCCTACGCTATTGCCGGGATTGTTGTGGTCATTACTCTGGTCATTGCCCTTTTGGCAGCCTACAGTTTCAGCCGCTTTGATTTCCCAGGCAAAAAAATCATCAATGCGATTATTATCAGCGTGCAGGCTATGCCGCCTATTACGCTGCTGATCCCGTATCTGGTACTGGTAGTCCAACTGCGGATCTACGACTCTTACCTGGCTTTGATCCTTACCTATATCGTGTTCACGCTGCCCTACGCCATCTTGATGCTGACAGGTTACCTGAACACGCTTCCCAAGGAGCTGGATGAGGCCGTCCTCATCGACGGTGGTTCCCGGTTCAAAGCGCTGTGGAAGATACTGGTTCCCTCCTGCATCCCCAGTTTGGTATCCGTGGGACTCTACACTTTCATCCAGTGCTGGAACGAATATCTTTATGCATTGACGCTGACTAAGAGCAATGAATTCCGTACCATTCCCATCGGCATCGCCTCCTTGATGGGCCAGTATGCCTTTGAGTGGAACCAAATCATGGCTATGAGCATTCTCGGCTCGCTGCCGGTGATTATCATCGCTCTGTTCTTCCAGAAGTACTTTATCTCCGGTATGACTGCCGGTGCTGTGAAAATCTAATCACAAACGGAGGATTGATCCAGTATGAAAACGATTCTTTTGGGCCAAAACAAGATTCCTGTTCCCGCCATAATTCAAGGCACCATGCGTTTTGACCGGCTGACCACCAAGGAAGTCGCCGCCATGTTCAACAATGATCTGGAGAACGGCACCAACTTTGTGGACACCGCCAACTGCTATGGAAAGCCCGAGGGTTTGGTGGAAAGCATCATTGGCAAGACCTTTGCCGAGAACCCCGGCCTGCGTGATAAGCTGATTTTGCAGTCCAAAGGCGGCATCACCTTCTATCCTGACGGTCGGCCGTATCACAACTACTCTAAGGAGCATTTGCTCAAGACATTGGAGGCCTCTCTCAGCCGTTTGCAGACCGATCATCTGGACTATTTCCTGCTGCATCGCGTTGATGCACTGTTCCGTCCGGAAGAAGTAGCTGAAGCATTTGAAATTATGAAGCGGGACGGCAAAGTGCTGCACTTTGGTGTCAGCAATGACGTTCCCTATGGCATTGAGCTGCTGCAAAAGTACTGCTCCGTGCCCATTGAAATCAACCAGATGCAGTTCAGCATCGCTCACGCTGATATGTGCGTGCAGCCCATTGCCACGAACAACCATGACTTCTATGCCGTGGATCGCGACTGTGGCGTGCTGAACTACTGCCGTCTGAAGGATATCACCATTCAGGCTTGGTCTCCCTTCCAGTACGGCTTCATTGACGGTGTGTTTATTGACAACCCCAAGTATCAGGAAGTGAATGATGCCATGCAGAAGGTTGCCGATAAGTACGGCGTCAACAAGACCACCATTGCCATCGCTTGGATCCTCAGACATCCTGCCGATATGCAGGTGGTATGCGGCACCACCCGCATCGATCGCTTTAACGACTGCTGCAAGGCCTGTGATATTGAGCTGACCTACGAAGACTGGTACAACATCTATCTGGCCGCTGGCTACCCCATTATGTAACACGCTGCGCAGCCGCCTGGCCAGCGCAAAAAGAGGGCCGGCAGGCTATTTCGTCTGCCGGCCCCTTCGCCAGCAGATACAAAAAGGAGCTTATATGGACAAGCAATATGACATCGTGGCCATCGGCACGCTGGCCTATGATATGATTCTGCGGACAGTGGACGAGTCCGTATTCACCAGGGACACCACTGTGCTGGATGAAGTAGGTATTTCTGTAGGCGGCGGCGCTATGCTCAGTGCCATTGCCGCTCAGAGGCTGGGCCGGAAAACAGCGGTGGTAGGCAAACTGTGTACAGATGCGTTCAGTGACTACTGCATCGGTGTTCTGGAAAAGGCAGGGGTAGACACCTCCTACGTCACCCGCTCGGAGTCGGATACCATGTCCCTGACTTTCGCTTTGGTGCGGCAAAGCGGTGACCGCCACTTTTTGGGTAGGATGGGCAGCAATAATCGCTCGCTTACACCAGCGGATTTTGACCTTTCGGTGGTGACTCGGGCCAAGATCGTCAGCTACGGCAGCTTTCTGGTGCTGCCTGGACTGGATCAGGAAATGCTACGGATCTTCCGCCACGCCCGCCAGGCAGGTGCCCTGACCGTAGCAGATTGTGCCAACGATTCTTACAGCCAGGGGCCGGAGACCGTGCTGCGCTGTCTGCCTGAAATTGATTATTTTGTTCCCAGCCAAGTGGAAGCAGAGTATCTGACGGGAGAACACGAGCCTGCCATGATGGCCCAGCGCTTGCTGGAACGCGGCTGTCGCAATCTTATCATCAAGCTGGGCGAAGCTGGCTGCTATGTGACAGACGGTGTCACCGCCCGCATCATTCCCGCTTTTTCCGTCCCTCATGTCAGCGACACCACCGGTGCAGGCGATAACTTCGTAGGCGGCTTTATGGCCGGATTGCTGGAAGGTCTCGACCTCTTTGAGGCTGCCCGCTACGCCAGCGCCACCGCCGCTGTCAGCATTACCGGACCCGGCGGCGAAGGTGCTCTGCAGAACAAATCTCAGGTTCTGGAAATATTGAAGCAAAGCAAATAGCCTATAATTTTAATGTGTATAAGGAGATAGTACTATGTCTAAAGATCTGATGCCTTTGCAGAATTATCTGGCAGATGCCAGAGCCAGACACTACGCATTGGGCGGCTTCTGCCTGTGGACCTATGCCTATGGTATGGCCATCGCAGAAGTAGCGCAGAAGCTGAATCTGCCCATGCTGTACATCATTGGTGACGCCGAAGTGAAGTTCTTTGGCGGCGAAAAAAATGCCGTGGCTGCTGCCCGCACCATTGCTGAAAATGTAGATGTGCCTGTCATTCTGCACGCTGATCATTTCCGTGAATTTGAAAGCATCCAGCGGGCCATCGACGCAGGTTTCCGCTCCGTGATGATCGATGCCTCCTCTTATCCCTTTGAGGAAAATGTAGAGCGTACCGCCCGTGTGGTAGAATATGCCCACAAGGCAGGTGTGTCCGTCGAGGGTGAGCTGGGGCGCATTGCTGGCTGTGAGCAGAAGCTGTCCGTCACCGAGGCTGAGGCTATGCAGACCGACCCCGATGAGGCCGCCAAGTTTGTGGCTCAGACCGGCGTGGATATCCTTGCCCTGTCCATCGGCACCGTGCACGGCGAATACCGCTTCCCGCCCAAAATCAATATTCCCCGTCTGAAGGCCATCTCCGAAAAGGTCTCCATTCCTCTGGTGATGCATGGTGGTTCCGGTACGCCGGAAGATAAAGTGGCTGAGGCGGTGCAGTACGGCATTACCAAGCTGAATTTGGCCACCGATCTGGTAAAGACAGTGGGCAAAGCCACCGCCGCCGTACAGCAGCAGCCTGGTTTCAACTATTCTGTGGCTAACCTGTACGCCCCCGCCTATGTGGATTTGGCCGCCTATGCAGAACACAAAATGCGTCTTTTAGCGCAGAACATTCTTTAAGGAGCGCATCATGGAGCGAGTACATTTTGGTGAAAAACTAACCGTTTCCCCTGTGGTCATCGGTACCATGAACCTGCTGGATTGGGGTGTAGATGCCCGCGGCCTGTTGGATCGTGTAAAAGAATACATTGACCTGGGCCTGACCACTTTCGACCTGGCAGACATCTATGGCGGTGGCGGCTGCGAGGAACTTTTCGGCCGTATGTTGGCGCTGGAGCCCTCCATCCGGGATAAAATCGAGATTATCAGCAAGGGCTGTATTGTCTACGATACCCTGCGCCGTCCTTATTTCGTCAGCGAATCCT
This sequence comes from uncultured Oscillospiraceae bacterium, assembly GCA_944385395.1. Taxonomy (GTDB): domain Bacteria; phylum Bacillota; class Clostridia; order Oscillospirales; family Oscillospiraceae; genus Vescimonas. Next base: position 70,365 of record CALWXA010000032.1, read on the forward strand.
ATAATCTGTCCAAGGATTATATTCTGTCCGCCTGCAATGCTTCCCTGCGGCGGTTAGGGGTGGATTCCCTGGATCTGTACCTGCTGCACCGTCCCTGCCCGCTGATGGATCCGGCAGAGGTAGCAGAGGCATTGTCCCAGTTGCGGGATGAGGGCAAAGTGAAAAACTTTGGCCTGTCCAACTTCCTTCCTGAGCAAATCGCCGCTCTGGAAGCTTACACCGATATTCCCTTCGTTACCAATCAAATCAAGATGAGCGTTAAATGCATGGATTTTCTGGCAGACGGAACGCAGGAAGACGCTCTGCGGCGTAAAATGCCGCTGATGGCCTACTCCCCTGCCTGCGGCGGCGCACTGTACCGCAAGGATCTCAGTAAGGATGATCTGGCTACCGTGGAAGTCCTGCGGGAAATCCAGCATGAGATCGGTGCAGAAACGCTGGACGAAGTGCTGTATGCCTGGCTGTACCGTTTGCCTGTGAAGGTAGTGCCTGTGACCGGTACCGGCAAAAAGGAGCGGGTGCTCCGGGCTGTAAAAGCTCTGGAGTACCGCCTGAGCAGAGAACAGTGGTACGACATTCTTCGCATTGCACGGCCTGCGGATGTGTCCCACAAGTATCACGATATCTGATTTTTCAACTCAGATGCCCGGTGTACCGGAGATGCCCTCTGGCACATCGGGCTTTCTTTTTATCCGTTCCGAACGAACGATTCTAAAGGAGATTGCTATGCGTTATATTTCCATTGAAAATGTAAATAAGCCTGCATCTGTTATTGGCCTTGGCACCATGATCTTTGCCCCTGAGAAAAAGGACTTGTCTTTTTCCATTTTAGATGCGTTTCTTGCTGCCGGTGGTACTTTTATCGATACAGCGGAAATCTATGGCGATCCTGAGCAATATGGTTATTCCGAAACCACCATCGGTATGTGGCTGCAGCAGCGCGGCTGCCGCGAACAAGTGGTTCTGCAGTCCAAGGGGTGTATCCCTGACACTTGCCAGGCTTTGCACGGCAAAGGCCTGTCGGTATCTCCTGCGTGCATCCATGAGGCCATTGCCGGCAGCCTGAAACGAATGGGAACAGACTACTTGGATATATGGCTCTTGCATCGAGACGATCCGTCTGTTCCCGTCGGTCCGTTGGTGGAGGCTCTGAACAGAGAGCTGGAGTCCGGCACCATCCGGGCCTACGGTGGTTCCAACTGGACAACTGAACGTATTCAGGAAGCCAATGATTATGCAAAAGCCCATGGTCTGGTGGGTATGGCAGCTTCCAGTCCCCTGTTCTGTCTGGCTACGCCCAACGAGCCCTTCTGGCCCGGCACCACCTATTTAGATCAGGACGCAAAGTCCTGGCACGAGCAAAGCGGTCTTCCCGTAATTGCCTGGTCTGCATTGGGCCGCGGCTTCATCAAGTACGGAGACCCTTCAGATTTCAGCCATCCGGATTTGGTACGCACTTTCTATAATTCCAGCAATTTTTCTCGTCTTAACCTTCTCCAGGAGTTATCTGCCCAGCTTCATGTCACTCCTGCAGCCATTGCGCTTTCCTATGTTACAAGCCAGTCGTTTCCTGGGATCGCGCTGACCGGTCCCGGCTCCGCCGACCATGTTCTGGACTGTGCCGCTGCCGGCGATCTGCTTTTGACCCCCGAGCAGCTCCGGTATTTAGAGGGCCAGGCATAACGCAAGCGTCACTCCCGCCACGCTAAATTCCTTTGCCCCATGGCAAAATCAATCCTGTATATACCATCGACATTTATAACATTTCAAAAAGACCCCACCCGGGGTCTGTGAAAGGAGCAACACTATGGTACTCAAAGAGCTCTTCGGCAAACTGCCTGACGGCAGAGAAGTGCACCGCTTTACCATCACCAACCGGTACGGCGAATCTGCCCGGCTGCTGGACTTCGGCGCCACCATCCACGGGATATCTGTACTGGACAAGAACGGTGATTTGGGTGACGTTGTACTGGGTGCGCCTAGTGACGCCATTGCGGAATGTACTTATATGGGCAGCATCATTGGACGCTACTCCGGCCGTGTGCCCGGCGGCAAATGCGTCATCGACGGCGTTGCCTGCCAGCTGGAGCAGAATCTGGGCCAGGACTTCTGTCACGGTGCCAGTGGCAACTATGCCCGTAAGCTGTTCAGCGGCCAGTGTATCGGTGACGACACGGTATCCTTTACCCTTTTGGATCAGGGCGAAGGCGGCTTTGGGAACAACATGAATGTGGTCGTTTCCTACACCTTCGGCGATGATCACTGCCTGCGCCTTACAATCAACATGACTGCTCAGGAAACCACCATCGTCGGCCCCACCAACCACGCCTATTTCAATCTTTCCGGCCAAGACGCCCGGGATTTGACACTGCAGATCCATACCTCCCATTGCACCGGAAAAACCCCCGCCGGAGCCGCTGACGGTTCGGTGCAGAATGTAACCAACACACCTGAGGACTTCACTTCCGCCCGGACGCTGCGGCAAGCCATAGATTCCGACCCCGGTTTCTTCCATCAGGAGCCCGCCGGATACGACACTTATTATATTTTCGATCAGTCCGGCCTGCAGTTAAATGCAGAACTGTCCTGCTCTGAAAATGGACGGCATTTGCAGGTGTGGTCCGACGCTCCCGGTATGGTGCTGTATACTCCTGTTGGACGCACACCGGAGCGGGGCAAAGACGGTGTCACCTACGGCAGCGGCTATACCGGCGTCTGCCTGCAGCCCGGCAACATTCCCAACGCCACCAACTGCCCTGCATACGCTTCTCCCCTGTGCCGCAAAGGAGAGACCTATACTCTGAACATTCACTACGCTTTCAGTGTAATGCCTGACTGATCTCAAGCTCAACAAAACGTGCCTCAGCTTCCAGAGAAGCTGAGGCACGTTTTATGCATCACCCAAAGGCAACAGCTGGCGTTGCGCAGCAATATCCATATTGACCCAAGCCTACTTGCAGTCTCCGCGGTGTCCACCCGCAGCCGTTTACATCAAAACACATCGCCTCCCGAAAGGCTGCATGAAATATGCTTTTTGAGGGGCAATACCACTCCCCTACATCTGCAATTCCATCCGTTGAATGATATGATCCTGATAGGCACGGTCCAGTTCTACAAAATAGCCGCTCCAGCCCCATACTCGGACGATGAGATTCGGGTACTGCTCAGGATGGCTCTGAGCAGCCAGCAGCGTGCTGCGGTTCACGGCGTTAAGTTGCAATTGGTGCCCGCCCATCTCCATGAAAGAGCGTACCAGCAGTGCTACTTTCTCTACGCTTTCCTCTGTGCGGAACAAGGTGTCGTGCAGTTCCAGAGTCAGCGGGCCGCCGTTGATCACGTTCTCCAGGTGGGGTTTTGTGAAGGATTTCAGCAGCGAAACCGGTCCCCGGCACCGGGCAAACAGACTGGGAGAATAGTTGCACGGCAGCGCCTCCTCCGCTTGCCGGCCATCCGGCGTAGCTCCCAGATCCGCCGCATGCCACAGGTAGTACATGGCCGATCCGGTTCCGGCCCGAAAGATTCCTCCTCTATCGTTGCGGCGGCCCGCTACTGCTGTAGCGAAGTCACCCAGCAGCGAAACCGCTATGCGATCCACTTCATCGTCATCGTTTCCCATTTTGGGCATCTCATAGCGCAGACGGTTGCGCAGTTCCTCAAAGCCCTGGAAATTGGCATCCAGCGCCTGCAGTATTTCCTCCGCCGCTCCCAGCTCGGCTTCGTCATACACCAGACGCTTCACCGCCGCCAGAGAATCTGCTGCCGTGGCTATGCCCGTTCCATGGAATCCGAAGTTGTTATACACGGCACCCAGAGAAATATCACGCCCTGCACAGCCGCCATTATCCATCATCAGGGATACGAATGGTGCGGGAAACATGTAGACATTGCGCACCGTGCGGCACAGCTTGTCCACCTGAAGTGCAATCTTTTTCTTTACATGGCAGTACAGAGACCCAAAGTCAGGGCTATCCATCAAGTGCTCCTTTATGGCTTCCAATACCGCACCGGCAAGCGATACCGCCCCAATATTGGGTATATCCATGGCTTTTCCCGGTACGATAAACTCCCAGCAGGCCGCTACCACATAGTTATATGCATCCTCCGGCTTATAGCCCAGCCGCAGCAGACCGGGAATCACCACATCATCATTGGCGTACTGCGGAAATCCCAACCCCTGTTTTGTCAGCTGAGTACCCAGCACATACACTGACTTGGGTGTGTCATGGTGCACTCGCAGATTGATCTTCGGATCGATAACCTGCAATTCCAGACTGGCCTGCAGGCACAGCTCTGACAGTTCATTATAGCTGTCGGAACCGTCCATGTTCCGGCCTCCCAGAACCAGGCTCTGTCCGTTGTCCCCTTGCTGCATGCCGGGGTACAGATCACTGTCCCGGTTGAAGGTCAGGAAAAATTCCTCCAACAGTTCCAGAATCTGCTCACGGGACATATGCTCCCGGTCACGCTGGAAATAGGGATACAGATATTGATCCAGCCGCCCCACAACATTATGGTAGTTGCCGCCGCACCACATTGTAAAATGAAGAATGCGGAACATTTGCAGCGCTTCCAGGAATGTACGCGGCGCATATTTAGGCACCCGGGACAAAGTCTGAGCCACCAAAGTGTTGCCCTGCTCCTGGGCCAAACACCGGTAACGCTCTGCTAAATCCTCCACACATTGGAGAATCTTCAGCTGGCCTTCCATATAGGCCGCCGCCTCCGGATGCATCCTCTGCTCCTGGCGCAGTTGAGCCATTCGGGCTTCCAAGCCGCAATCCAGCAAGCGACTGAAGTCCACACTGATGTTGCATACCTCGCCCCGCTCATGTATCCAGTGGGATGCGCTTATCTCTTCCATCTCCTGCTGAGTGAACAGAGCCGGTATGTTGGGCAACGTGCGGACAAAGACGATCCGCTCATCCCCGAAGATCTGCGGCTGCTCCTTCTGCAGCATAAAACAGAGCCGCTGCACTGCCCGTTCCACGGGTGCGGTACCATTACGGGCAAAATCCCGAGCCAAACACGCTTCATCCAAAGGCGGCCGGCGCACCGCATGATGCCTTTTCTCAGTAATGAAAAATGTACGCATCTTCTTGATCCGTTCCGTCATAGCACACTGCTCCTTATTCCGTATTCTTCAAAAATTTCCTGCGCTGTGTGAACCGGGCGCTCCTCATCGAACCCCGGCTGGTATTTCTGACCCAACATACAGTATTTGGCCCCTGCCGTCTTTTGGTACGGCAGCAGTTCTACTTTTTCCAGCTTTTTTGCCCCGGCAATCCATTCGGCTGTCTGCCGCAGGTTCTCATCGGTATCATTTACGCCGGAAATCAGGGGGATGCGGATGGTAAAAGGTGTATCCCCGCTGCATAGCCGCTTGGCATTGCTCAGAATGATGGTATTATCCACGCCGGTATAGGCTTGGTGCAACTGCCCATCGAAGATTTTGATATCCATGATGACATAGTCCATCTGCTCCACCACTTGGTCAAACAGCACTTCCGCTGCATAGCCTGAAGTCTCGATACAGGTATGCATCTCGGGAATCAGCGCCAGTACCTCCTGCAGAAATAATCCCTGCATCAGCGGTTCACCGCCGGAAAAAGTCACGCCTCCACCGCAAGCAGCGTAGTAGTCGCTATCACGCCGCAGCCTCTCAGCCAGCTCCTCCGCCGATACGATTTCGCCAGCAATATGCCGCAGATGCAGGGGGCACACTGGCACACATGCGCCACAGGCAATGCAGTGCTCATGACTGCACACCGCCCTGCACCGACCGCAATGAGTACACGAGGCGCCCACCATCAACTGCGGCCGAGATGACAGCCCCTCTGGATTGTGGCACCATCGACAGCGCAGCGGACAACCCTTCAGGAAGACCGTCTGTCGGATACCCGGTCCGTCGAAAACTGCGAATTGCTTGATATCAAACAAGATCCCCTGAGCCATTTCCTGTACCTCTCTTTGCCAAATTTTGCGGCTCATCCATTTTAATATGAGTTTACGGTCAAGAATTCATTTTGTCAATTCTTTTACCAAATTTTCAGCTTCATTTGAACAGCCCGGTTTTTGTTATCCACCGTGCGAATTGCTTCATGGTTCATCGGCATGTTTCATAGCCCTCCATCATAATGATGGGTAATAAAAAAGACACACCAAAAGGTGTGTCTTTCAATTCTTATCTTGTCCAAACAGCATGGATGCCAGCTTGGGATCCCACATGGCGGAACCTAAAAAGAAAGACATCTGCGGAAAGCAGATGTCTTTTATTGGTACGCCCGACACGATTCGAACGTGCGACCTACAGAGTCGGAGTCTGTCACTCTATCCAGCTGAGCTACGGGCGCATATATGTCGTCAGTGAACCCGACGACTAAGTTATTATAGGAACTTTGTCACAGATTGTAAAGATTTTTTTTGCAGAAAGATTGTTAAAAAAGTTGACAAGTTCTGGGTGCAGGAGTAAAATAAGGAGCAATGAAAACTGTGCTTTCTGCCAGTGGACCTAAGGGTCC
>CALWXA010000033.1 GCA_944385395.1 uncultured Oscillospiraceae bacterium
GAAAGATAGTGTGAAAGAAAACCGTCAGGGTTGTCTTTCACGTCCAGTCAAACCACTTTTTGAAACTTTTTTGAAGTTTCAAAAAGTGCAGCAGCCTGTCGAAAAGACTTTTTCGACAGGCTGAGAGGTGGAAACTTTCGTTTCCACCTCTTTTTTCTTACGTTTGCGGTTCTTTCTTCTCTTTGTTCAGGTCGTTGCGCAGCAGCGTATAGGCTGCCGCTGCCAGGGGAACACCCAGCAGCATACCGGGGATGCCCAGCACGCCGCCGCCCAGGATCACCGCCGTCAGCACCCAGATGCCCGGCAGGCCCAGGGAGGAACCCACCACCTTGGGATAGATGACGTTGCCTTCCACCTGCTGCAGGATCACCAGGAAGATCAGGAAGATCAGCGCCTTCATGGGGGAGACGGTGAGGATCATGAACGAGCCTACCGCTGCGCCGATATAGGCGCCGGCAATGGGGATCAGAGAGGTGAAGGAGATCAGCGCACCCACCATGGAGGCGTAGGGCAGACGCAGAATGGTCATGCCCAGGGCGCACAGGGTACCCAGGATCACCGCCTCGATGCACTGCCCGGCAATGTAGCGGCGGAAGGAGTTATTCAGCACCCGCAGCACATACATCAGCTTTTCATAATGACGCTCCGGCAGGTAATGGCTCAGCACCCGCTTGCTCTGACGCTTCAGCTTGTCCCGGCCCATCAGCAGATAGATGGCAAAGATGCAGGCCATAAAGACGTTGATGATGGTGGAAGCCACGGAGGAAAGGGTATTGATGACCACGTTCATCACATTGCCTACCCCGGAGGTCACCACATTGAAGATATCGCCGATCTTGGACTGCCAGTCGATGCTGTTGAGGCTGGAGATGAGATCCTCCGACAGGAAGGGGATCTTGTCCAGCTGTTTGATGAGGGTCTGGATGGCGCCGGGCAGCTGGGCCAGGATCAGCTCCACGCAGTCCCACAGCTGGGGCAGCACCAGCCAGATCACCAGGGTGATGATGGCCAGCAGGGAGATGATGGCTGCCAGCATGCACACAGGCCGCCGGGCCTTGATAACCCGGGGGTTTTGGGAGTCGGGGAAAAAGCCCCGCTCATAGAAGCTCATGAGGATGTTGAGCACATACGCCAGGATGGCGCCCAATACCAGCGGGAAGGATGCACCGATCAGCAGCCCGCCCAGTCGGGATACCTCCGGCCAATAGTGGATGGCCAGATACAAAAGGAAGATGCTTCCGGCGATCTTCAGATAAAAGCGCCAAGAGCTTTTCATAGCTGGACTCCTTTCTGCGCCGGGCGTCAGGCCCGGCATGGTTGTCCTTTGCAGCGCCATTGTAGCAGGCGGCTGCGGCGAAAAGGGGAGAAGAGCGTCAGGCCAGGAAGCCCTTGAGGATGGTCTCCTCCGCTTCCTCCGGCGTCAGACCCAGGGTCTCCAGCTTCAAAAGCTGGTCCCCGGCGATCTTGCCGATGGCCGCTTCGTGGATCAGCTGTGCGTCGGGATGGTTGGCGGCGATTTCCGGAATGGACCGGATCTGGGCCTGGCCCATGATGATGGAGTCGCACTGCACGTGGCCGAAGCAGGCGGCGTTGCCCACCATCCGGGGATAGAACAGCTGGCTGGACTCGTCCTGAGCCACGGAGCGGGAGATCACACGGCCCTTGGCGTCGGGACCGTTGAGAACGATCTCCATATCGCTTTCCGCCTGCTGCGCACCGTGGGTCAGCAGTCGCTCGGTGATCACCACCTCGCTGCCCGCCTCGCAGACCACCTTGGTGCTGCGGCGGGTGGAGTCGATGCCACGGATCTGGACGGTATCCATCTGCATGGTGGAGTTTTCGCCCAGGTACACCACCGTCTGGGGATTCATCACGTTTTTGCCCGTCTGGCCACCGTCATTTTCCCCGTAATGCTTTTCGGCATACTTCACATGGGAGTTTTTGCCCACATAGAACGTATGCACGCCGTCGTGCCGGGACTCGTTGCAGCCGCTGTTGTGGATGCCGCAGCCCGCCACGATCTCCACGTCGCAGTCGTCACCCACGTAGAAGTCGTTGTACACCATCTCGGTAACACCGGTTTTACTGATGATCACCGGGATGTGGCATACCTCGCCCTTGGTGCCGTCGGCAATGCGGATGACGATGCCGGGCTTGTCCTCCTTATTGGTGATCTGAATATGCTCGGTGCTCTGCCGGGCTTCGCAGCCGCTGTCCTTGCGGATATTGAAGGCGCCTACCGGCTTGCCGGTAAGATCGGCGATTTTTTCCAACAGCTTGGCGTCGATATCTGTAATCATCTGTTTTCCTCCTTCCCAAGCATGGGGCAGCTGCCGGCGGTGTTGCCCAGGATCAGGGGCATGATCTCCTCCACGGAGCCGCGATGCACCGGTGCGCCGCCGGCCACCACGATGACCTCGTCCGCCAGCTGGATGATCCGCTCTTGGTGGGAAATGATGATCATGGTGGCACTGTGCTGGCGATGGATCTGTTCAAAGGTTTCCGTCAGACGGGCGAAGCTCCAAAGGTCAATGCCCGCCTCCGGCTCGTCAAAAATCATCAGCTGGCTGTTCCGGGCCAGAATGGTGGCGATCTCAATGCGCTTGACCTCGCCGCCGGAGAGACTCACGTCCACCTCACGGTCCAGATAGTCGTTGGCGCACAGGCCCACCTTGGTGAGGAACTGGCAGCAGCGGTCCTTGCTGAGCTTCTGCTCACCGGCGGCCAGCAGCAGCAGGTCATGGACCGTCAGGCCCTTGAACCGGGGGGGCTGCTGGAAGCCGTAGCTGATGCCCAGCCGGGCACGCTCCGTCACCGAGAGGCCCGTGATGTCCTGCCCGTTGAACAGGATCCGGCCCTCCGTAGGCTGCACCAGGCCCATGATGACCTTGGCCAGGGTGGTCTTGCCGCCGCCGTTGGGGCCGGTGAACACCACCAGCTTATGGTCGGGGACGGTGAGGCTGACGTCTTTCAAAATATCGGTCTGGCCTTCCGGGCCGGACACGTGATAACTGATATGCTGTAATTCCAGCATGGATTGTACCTCCTTGCATGAGATCTGCCGGAAATCCGGCAGCTGCCGTGCCGTAAAGGGCACAGCACCTTTATTTTAGCAGAATACGACAATGAAAGCAATACGCCCCGTTGTCCTGCACCCTTAGAGGCTGCTAAGCATAGTATAACATGAGAAAGGAGCGTTTAGGCATGGAAAAGGAAAAGCAGAACTATCGCCAATGGGATCTGGTTTGGCAGCGGGTGGCTCCGGAACTCAATCCGTATCCGGAGGTACGGCAGGCCGCTGCAGCGGCCCGGCAGGCGGAACCGGATATCCCCGACTGCCCGGATGCTCCGGCTGAGGGTCAGACCCTCCGGGACCTGATGCAGACAGAGCAGGAAAGCAGAAGAGCTTGTCAGGCCTGCGCCCGCTGCGCCCCCACGCCTCAGGCCCGGCGGCTTTTGGGGGAGATGGCCCGGAGCAAAGAGGCGCGCCTGCGGCGCTTGATGAGCCTTTACTATGTGACTACCGGCCAGTGCTTCCGTCTGCCAGTGCCCGTGGGTCAGGTAGAGAAGCTGCCCTGGTGTCAGGGGCTCCGGCGGCGGTATCTGGAGGAGATGTGTCTGGTGCGGCAGTACCGTCAGGCTGCGGCGGAGACGGAGGATCTGTGCCTGCGGGAAGCCCTGTGCGCCTTCGCTGCTTCCAGCCGCCGCTTTGCTGCGGCGCTGCTGCGTCTGCTGGAGGGAAACCTGCTTGCATAACACCGGGGTGAGGTGCTACAATAGCAAAAAATACCAAGGAGGATTCAGCCATGCAAGCTTCCATCTCCCGCCAGGCAGCGTTGGCGCTGCTGCGGCAGTATAATCAGGAACCCTTCCACCTCCAGCACGCCCTGACGGTGGCCGCCGTTATGGACTGGTTTGCCCGGGATCTGGGCTATGAACCGGAATTCTGGGAGATCGTGGGACTGCTCCACGACATCGACTTTGAACGCTGGCCGGAGGAGCACTGCGTCAAGGCGCCGGAGCTGCTGTCCGCCGCCGGGTGCAGCGAGGAACTGATCCACGCCGTATGCAGCCACGGCTACGGCATCTGCTCTCAGGTGGAGCCGGAGCACCAGATGGAAAAGGTGCTCTTTGCCGCCGACGAGCTGACGGGTCTCATCGGCGCCGCCGCCCGGATGCGCCCTTCCAAGAGCTGCACCGATATGGAGCTGAGCAGTTTGAAAAAGAAGTTCAAGGACAAAAAGTTTGCTGCCGGCTGCTCCCGGGAGGTCATCACCCAGGGGGCAGAGCGTCTGAGCTGGGAACTGGAGACCCTGCTGAGCAAGACGCTGCAGGCCATGGCCGCCACCGAGGACCGGGTGCGGCAGGAGATGGAACAGCTCTGAAACACGCCTTTTATGCCCGCTGCTGTCGATATCTGACAACAGCGGGTATTTTTTTGTGTCAAAATTCCGGAATGTATAGGATAAAACCACAGAAATATCCGAAACCCCATTGACAAACCGGGCCGGGCAGGCTATAATGCAGGCTGCAGTTAGCTTATACTAACTTTTGCGGCACAGGCCGGGCGGGCCTGAAATACAGAGAAAAGGAGCGGTGCAAAAATGGATCTGACCAAGGTGGAAGAGGGGAAGACCTATACCATTGAACGGATCGAGACGGATGATCCGGAGCTCAATGCCTTCCTGTTCTCTCTGGGCTGCTACAGCGGAGAGCCCATCACGGTGGTGCGCCGGCGGAAAAACGGCTGCGTGGTGGCCATCAAGGATGGCCGGTACAACATCGATTCCCAGCTGGCCGCCGCCATTGTGGTGGCGTGAAGGATATGTGCAGATGCGTCCCCTGGGACGCATCTTTTTTTGCAGAAGGGGATTGACAAACAGATTTCTTGGTGATATCTTTTTGATATCAAATACCGGAGCGGTTCCGGGATGAGGAGGAGAAACATATGCCTGAGAATATGAAAGAGAAGGTATTGACGGGCCACAAGCACGGCATGGCCATGCTGCTGCTGGTGCTGGCGCTGTATGTAGCGGCCATCGCCGGGACGATCCTGGGGGCCATGTGGGAGAACATTGCGCTGCTGGTGGTGTGCATTGTGGTGCTGAGCCTGACGTGGCTGCTGCTGCCGGGTCTGAAGGTGCTCAAGCCCCAGGAGGCGCTGGTGCTGACCCTGTTCGGCCGGTACATCGGTACCCTGAAGGGAGAGGGGTTCTACTGGGTAAATCCTTTCTGCACGGCGGTGAATCCGGCGGCCAAGACCCGGCTGAAGCAGAGCGGTGATGTGGATGGCGGACAGCACCTCAAGCTGGGCGGCGAAAACAACGTGGCGGTGGAGATCCCCAACAAGAAGATTTCTCTGAAGCTGATGACCCTGAACAACAACCGCCAGAAGATCAATGACTGCCTGGGTAACCCTGTGGAGATCGGCATTGCCGTTACCTGGCGGGTGGTGGATACCGCAGCGGCGGCCTTCCGGGTAGACAACTACAAGGAGTTTTTGTCCCTGCAGTGCGATGCCGCGCTGCGGAACATCGTGCGGCTCTATCCCTATGACGTGGCCCCTAACGTGGACACCACCGGCGACGGCGTAGCCGATGAGGGAAGCCTCCGTGGGTCCAGTGAAGTGGTGGCCCAGCGGATCCGGCAGGAGATCCAGGGCAAGGTGGAGCAGGCCGGTCTGGAGATCGTGGAGGCCCGGATCACCTATCTGGCCTACGCACCGGAGATCGCTGCGGTGATGCTCCAGCGGCAGCAGGCTTCGGCCATCATCGATGCCCGGAAGATGATCGTGGATGGCGCCGTGGGCATGGTGGAGATGGCTCTGGAGCGTCTGAAGGAGGGCGGCATGGTGGAGCTGGACGAGGAGCGCAAGGCCGCTATGGTGTCCAACCTCCTGGTGGTGCTGTGCGGTAACCACGACGCCCAGCCGGTGGTCAACTCCGGCAGCCTCTATTAAGCCATGGCGGACAACGGGAAAAAGCAGGTGCCGCTGCGCCTGTCGCCCAAGCTGTACGACGCCATTGCCGCCTGGGCGGAGGATGATTTCCGCTCCGTCAACGGACAGATCGAGTATCTGCTCACCGAATGCGTCCGGCAGCGGAAAAAGAACGGCAAGTACGTGTCCGATGAGCTGGACGTACCGCCGGAACTGGATATCTCCTGAAACTGAAAAAGGTGTAAAGTCCCTTGGTTTCACGCCTGTAGGCGTGAACGACCGGAGGCTTTATGGGCAAACGGAAAGGCCCCGGCGCTTTGAAGCGCCGGGGCCTTTTGTTGCGGGAAGTTATTCGATGGAGATGATATAGTAGTACACGGGCTGACCGCCGGGGAGGACGGAAACCTCAGCCTCCGGGCAATGCTGGGAGAACAGCTGGGAAACTGCATCGGCCTCCTCCTGGGTAACGCCCTCGCCATAGAAGGCGGTGACGAACTCAGCGTTCTGCTCCGCGGCGGTGGCAGCCAGCTGCTCCAGCAGCTTGTGGATATCCCGGTCGGTGCCGAAGAGCTTGCCGTTGATGAGGGCCAGATAGTCCCCTTCGTTGATGGCGAAGCCGTCAAAGTCCGAATTCCGGGCGGCATAGGTGATCTGAGCGGTGGTGACGGTGGAAGCGGCATCGGCCATGGTCTGGGCGATGACCTGGGGATCCGTCTCATCCAGATCGGCGTTCATCATGGCAGTGATGCCCTGGGGCACGGTGGCGGTGGGCACCACGATGACTTCCTTCTCCGTCAGACCCTGGCACTGCTGGGCGGCCATGATGATGTTCTTGTTGTTGGGCAGCACGAACACGATCTCGCTGGGGGTGAGGTTCACTTCCTTCAAAATAGCCTCGGTGGAGGGGTTCATGGTCTGACCGCCGCTGACGATGCGGTCTACGCCCAAATCCCGGAAGGCTGCTTCCAGGCCGTCGCCGGCGCACACCGCCAGGAAGCCGTAGCGCTTCTCCGCCGGGGCGAAGGTGATCTCCTCCTGGGGCTCCTCCTCATGATCCAGATCGTCGGCGCTGATGGACTGCTTGCCGGCAGCCACATCCTCCGCCTGGATGCGCATGTTTTCCACCTTGCACACTTCCAGGATACCGTATTTCTGGGCCTCGTTGATGGCGTTGCCGGGGATGTCGGTGTGGACGTGGACCTTGAAGGCGTCGTCATCCTCGCCGATGACCAGGCTGTCACCGATGCTGTCCAGATACTGGCGCAGGGGAGCCAGATCCACGTGCTCACTGGCCTTGCGGACGATGAACACCGTGTCGAAGGTGAAGGTGATCTCCTCTTCGCTGATGGCGGCGAAATCCGCCTTTTCCCGGACTTCCTCCACCTGGGGGATCTCCTCGCCCCGAAGGGAGCGGAGCATGCCTTCCAGGATCACCAGGAAGCCCTTGCCGCCGGCATCCACCACGCCGGCCTTTTTCAGAACCGGGTTCATATCCGTGGTCTGGGCCAAGGTCTCATAGCCGGCCTTGATGGCCTCGTCCAGCACATACTCGGCACTGTTATTTTCTGCCGCAGCGTCGGCAGCCCGGACGGCGGCCAGACGGGACACCGTCAGCACGGTGCCCTCGGCGGGCTTCATCACGGCGCCGTAGGCGGTGGAAACACCTTCCTGCAATGCCGCTGCGAGCTGCAGACCGTCCGCCTCCGTCTGCCCCTTCAGGGACTTGGAGATGCCCCGGAACAGCAGGGAAAGAATGACGCCGGAGTTGCCCCGGGCGCCCCGCAGCAGGGCGCTGGCGGTGATTTTGGCCGCTTCGCCTACCGTCTGGGGATCGTTCTTCCGCAGCTCCGTGGCGGCGGTCTGGATGGTGAGGGTCATGTTGGTGCCGGTATCGCCGTCAGGCACCGGGAACACATTGAGGTCATTGATGGGCTGCTTCTGCGCCAGGATACAGGCGGCGCCGAAGAGGACCATCTCCTTGAAGGCGCTGCCGCTGATTCTGTCTCTCATCTTCATATTTCTCCTCGCTTACACCGTCATGGAGTCCACGCACACGTTGACATCCCGCACTTCTACGCCGGTGTTCTTATTGACCACGTACTTGACCTCGCTCATGATGGAGCGGCACACCGTGGTGATGTTCACGCCGTTTTCCACCACAATGTGCAGCTGGATGGAAACGGTATTATCGTCATTGTAAGTCACCTTCACGCCCTTGCTCATGGCTTCCGGGCGCAGCAGATGCACCAGCCCATCCGCCATGCTGCGGTAGGCCATGCCCTTGACGCCAAAACAGTTGGTGGCTGCGGCGCCGGTAATGGTAGTGAACACAGCGCTGCTGATGGTGATCTCGCCCTGACCGGTTTGGACCTTAATCATATCTCTGTTCCTTTCTTGAAATAGATCGGTAATAGATCGGTAGATACACAATTTATCACCCTATTATATACGATTATCCGGCCAATAACAAGTACAAAATAAAAAGGGGCGGCGCTTGTTTCCAAAACGCCGCCCGCAATTCAAAAAAAGCTTTGACCAAGGTGTTCGGAGGGAAGGATAGGGTGAAAGGAAACCGTCAGGGTTTCCTTTCGCGTTGGCTCCACCACGCAGGGGGCGCTTCCCCGAAGCGCCCCCTGCGTGCCACGGCCCGTCGAAAAAAGTTTTCGATGGGCTGGGGGCGGCGCTTGTTTCCAAAACGCCGCCCGAAGGCTTTTTTTAGGCTCAATAGCCCAGATTCCGGTTCACCAGCTGCTCCAGGGGTTCTCCGGCGGCATAGTGGGCCAGGTCACGGCAGAAGAGGTCCACGTCGATGTCGCAGGTGATGGGCAGGGACATGTTGCCGGAGATATGGGGCGTCAGGAGCAGGTTCCGGGTCTCCCACAGGGGATGCTCCGGCGGCAGGGGCTCCGGCACCATCACGTCCAGCGCCGCACCGGCGATGGCGCCGCTGTTCAGCGCCTCCATCAGGGCGTCCTGGTCCACGGCGGTGCCACGACCCACGTTCACCACCAGTGCCTGGGGCGGCAGCAGCGCAATGCGCTGACGGCTCAGGATCCCGGCGGTGGAGGCGGTGGAGGGCAGGGCCAGCAGCAGGATATCCGTATCCGGCAGCAGCGCATCCAGCTCATCGGTGGTATGGATGCTGTCAAAGCAGGCATCCGCCGCCTTCTTGCTGCGGCGCACGCCGCGGATGGCGGCAGGGCCGAAGGCCTTGGCCCGGCGGGCAAAGGTGGTGCCGATGTCACCGGTGCCCACTACGGTGATGGTACTGCCGCAGATGGAACGGATGGGCATGCTCCGCACCCAGCGCCGCTCCCGAACGATCTGCTGGAATTCCGGCATCCGCCGCAGCAGCATCAGAAGTACCATGATGATATGCTCGGCGATGGTGATGCCATAGGCGCCGGAGGAATTGCTCAGCAGCACCTGGGGAGAGGGGAAGATGTCCTCACCCATGTAGATGTCCACCCCGGCGGCAGGGGTGCAGAACCATTTCAGGTTCCGCAGCTCCTTCAGGTCCTTGGGTTCCGGCATACCGTAGAGGATCTCATAGTCTCCGGCCAGGTCTGCCGGTACCTTGTCCTCCGTAAAGTAATCCACGGAAAAGCCCAGCTTTTCGGCGGTTTCCGTAACCTGCCGGCGGTGCTTGGGCTCCATGAAACAGTCCAGAACAGCGATCTTTCTCATGTGTTACCTCCTATGATCTGCTGGGCGCAGCGTATCCCGTCGGCGGCGGCGGACAGAATCCCGCCGGCATAGCCGGCTCCTTCGCCGCAGGGATACACCCCCCGGATGTTGGCTTGGTATGTCTCGTCCCGGACCATGCGTACCGGGGAAGAGGAGCGGCTCTCCACTGCCGTCAGCACCGCATCGCCGCTGGCGTAGCCCGGCAGCTTCCCATCCAGCACCGGCAGGGCTTCCTCCAGGGTCCGGGCCACGAAATCCGGCAGGCACCGGTGCAGATCGCACCAGGTGACCCCCGGGCGGTAGCTGGGCTGCACAGTGCCGGGACCGGTGGAAGGACGGCCCAGCAGGAAATCCTCCACCCGCTGGCAGGGGGCGTGATAGGGCTTGTCTCCCAGCCGGAAGGCCGCTTCCTCCAGCTGACGCTGGAAGGCGATGCCCGCCAGGGGGTGGGAGGTGGGGAAGTCCTCCGGCGTTACGTTCACCAGCAGCGCTCCGTTGATGTTTTCCTTATCCCGGGCGAAGGCGCTCATACCGTTGGTGACGGTGCGCTGCTGCTCCGAGGCGGCGGCCACCACCTCCCCGCCGGGACAGACGCAGAAGGAAAAGGCGCTGCGTCCATTGCTCAGGTGGCAGGCCAGCTTATAGCTGGCGGCGCCCAAGGACGGGTGGCCTGCCCAGCGGCGGTACTGCACGGCGTCCATATCCTGCTGCCGGTGCTCGATGCGGACCCCTACGGCAAAAGGCTTGGGCTCCATATGCACCCCGGCGGCGTACAGCGCTTCCACCGTGTCCCGGGCGCTGTGGCCCAGAGCCAGCACCAGCTGGCGGCAGGGCAGGGAGTACGTCCCCTCCGGGCCCCGGACCGTCAGGGCGGTCAGGGCATTGTCCCGGTGGGTGATCCCCTCCAGCCGGTGGGAAAACCGGATCTCGCAGCCCAGGTCCAGCAGACGCCGGCGCAGGCCCTGCAGGGCAATGTGGAGATAATCGGTGCCCACATGGGGCTTGGCGTCAATGAGGATTTGCTCCGGGGCGCCGCAGTCCACCAACTGCTGCAAGATCCAGTGGTGGCGCACATCCCGGGTGCCGGTATTCAGCTTGCCGTCGGAAAAGGCACCGGCGCCGCCTTCGCCGAACTGGACGTTGGATTCCGTGTCCAGAAGGCCTGCAGACCAGAACCGTTCCACGTCCCGGACCCGCTGCTCCACCGGCTGTCCACGCTCCAGCAAAATGGGCTTCTGGCCTGCCAGGGCCAGGGTCAATGCGGCAAAAAGGCCCGCCGGGCCGGCGCCTACCACCACCGGCGGCAGGGACGGAGGGGCCATGGGGGCCGGGGGCGTATAGACCTGGGGGCGGTAGGGGCTCACCCGCTTGTCACGGCAGCGCCGCAGCACCGCCGGTTCATTGGACACCGATACCGCTACGGTATACACCAGCTGCACCTGCTCCCGGGCGTCCACGCCACGGCGCAGGATCTGCAAATGGCCTATCTGCTCCGGCGCAAGGCGCAGTACCCGGGCGGCCTTGGTGGTAAGCGCGGATTCCGGCTCATCCGGTGCAAGGCGCAGCTGGGAGATCTGGAGCATTACATTCACCTCAATTTACAAATCGTTCAAATCCGAAGGGTCTTTCTTTAAGATTACCTTAAGAAATCCCCGTATCATAAAAAGCAAGGAACGGCGCTGGGCCGTTGCCCGTTCATCATATCATATCCGACATGGTCTCACAAGGATGCTGCCAGACAAAATTCAAAAATTGGCTGAGGTTTTTTCACATTTCCGACACAACCGCGCGGTATGATAAACAAAAAAAGGAGGCTGACTCTTTATGTATAACGACGAAAACAATCTCTATCACGGAAACGGCGATTCCTATCCCCGGGACGATTACCAGCCCCGGCAGGATCTGGTACACCCCGCTGCGCAGCCCCAGGCGGAGCAGACCGCCGGCAGCAGCGAGACTGGCAGCAGCCAGACCAGCGGCGGCCACAGCGGCCCGGCACCCAAAAAGAAGCCCAGCCTGGCCATGAAGATTACCGCCATGTGTCTGGCCTGTGCCGTGATCGGCGGCGCCTGCGGCTTCGGCGGCGCCGTGCTGGCAGATAATCTCACCGGCGGCACCGTCATCAACCAGAGCAAGCGGGAGACCACCACCGTGGAGGTTCAGCAGGTGGACGGCAAGACCCTGATGACTCCGGCGGAGGTATACGCCTCCACCGTTAACAGCGTGGTATCCATCAACGTCTCCTCCGTCACCACCAATGTGTTCGGCCAGACCACACAGGCCTCCTCCGGCAGCGGATTCATCATCACCCAGGATGGCTACATCGCCACCAACTACCATGTGGTGGAAGACGCCACCAGCATTGAGGTGACTCTTTACAACGGCGATACCTATCAGGCCAAGCTGGTGGGCGGCGACAGCGATTACGATCTGGCAGTGCTGAAGATCGACGCCGAGGGTTTGTCCCCGGTGACTCTGGGTGACAGCACCAAGATCAACGTAGGCGATACCGTCATGGCCATCGGCAATCCTCTGGGCGAGCTGACCTTCAGCCAGAGCGTGGGCACCGTGTCCTCCGCCAACCGGGCCATCAATGTGGACGGCACGCCCTTCAACATGATCCAGGTGGATGCCTCCATCAACCCCGGCAACTCCGGCGGCCCCCTGATGAATCTGTACGGTGAAGTCATCGGCATCGTATCCGCCAAGTACAGCAGCTACGCCGATACCACCGTGGAAGGTCTGGGCTTCGCCATCCCCATCAGCGACGTGCAGGCGCTGCTGGTGGATATCATGGAGAACGGCCAGATCACCAATAAGCCCTATCTGGCCATCACCGGCGGCACCATGACCCAGCAGATGGCGGCTCAGTTCCAGATCGATCTGACGGAAGGCGTGTTCGTCTACTCCGTGGAGGAAGGCGGCGCCGGTGACCGGGCCGGACTGCGGCTGGGCGATGTCATCACCCAGATCGAGGATACCAAGATCACCTCCATGTCTGACCTCACCGCTGTGAAGAAGCAGTACAAGGCCGGTGACACCGTCACCGTCACCTACTACCGTCAGGGCCAGAGCTACACCACGGAGCTGACCTTCGATGAGCAGCCTGTGGAAGAGCAGCAGGAGCAGGTCATTGAGAACAGCTACTCCTCCGGCGGCCAGTATGGCAATCTCCCGGATATCTTCGGCGATATCTTCGGATAAAATAAAAAGATCCCCGGCCCTGATGGGCCGGGGATCTCAGCGTGCCGAAAATACTTTTCGGCACGCTGACAGCACTTTCCAAAACTTGTGAAAGGTTTTGGAAAGTGTTCTGATTGAACGTGAAAGACAACCCTGACGGTTTTCTTTCACACTATCTTTCCCTCCGAAATCTCAAATTTTCCGTTGCAGACGCAAGTCTCTCTGAGTTCACGCCCGGGGGCGTGGGCTTTTTTATTTGCGGTTGGTGATCCAGTTGAGAAAGACGGTGACACCGATGATGATGCCCATCACAATGAGGATGCACAGCATCCCCACGCCCATATAATAGAGATTGTCCACAAATGCCATGGGATTGATATTCATACGTTCCTACCTCCTACCATCACATGAAGAACTTCAGGATCAGGCCGCCGGCGATCACCGAGGCGATCTGGCCGGAGACGTTGACGCCGATGGAGTGCATCAAAAGGAAGTTCTGGGGATCCTCCTTCAGACCCATCTTGTGGACGATACGGCCGGACATGGGGAAAGCGGAGATACCCGCAGCACCGATCATGGGGTTGATCTTTTCCTTCAGGAACAGGTTCAGGATCTTGGCGAAGATCACGCCGCCGGCGGTATCGAAGATGAAAGCCACCAGGCCCAGGCCCAGGATCAGCAGCGTTTCCTTCTGCAGGAAGTTTTCGGCCTGCATCTGGGAGGCAATGGTGATGCCCAGGAAGATGGTGATGAGGTTGGCCAGCACCTTCTGGGCCGTCTCGGACAGGGAGTTGAGCACGCCGCACTCACGGATCAGGTTGCCGAACATCAGGAAACCGATGAGGGACACGGAAGCCGGAGCAATAAGACCGGTGATGAGGGTAATGATGATGGGGAAGAGGATCTTGGTGACCTTCTTCACTTCCTTGGGCCGGTAGGGCATCCGGATCATCCGCTCATGCTTGGTGGTCAGCAGCTTGATGATGGGGGGCTGGATGATGGGCACCAGGGCCATATACGAGTAGGCGGCCACCATGATGGCACCCAGATACTTGGAGCCCAGCTTCAGGGCCACCACGATGGAGGTGGGGCCGTCGGCGGCGCCGATGATGGCGATGGAAGCGGCGTCGTTGATGTCAAAGAACACCGAGGCCAGGCACAGGGTAAAGAAGATACCGAACTGAGCCGCCGCGCCGAAGATCATCAGCTTGGGGTTGGTAAGCAGCGGACCGAAGTCGATCATGGCGCCGATACCGATAAACAGGATCAGGGGGAACAGCTCGTTGGAAATGCCCGCTTCAAAGAGGGTGGACAGGGCGCCCTCCTGCAGCACGCCGTCCACCATCTGGCTGACGGCACCGGAATTGGGCAGGTTCACCATGATGGCGCCGAAGCCGATGGGCAGCAGCAGCGTAGGCTCCATCTCCTTGGCGATGGCCAGATAGATCAGCAATCCGCCGATGAGCCACATCACCAGCTGCTGCCAGGTGATATCCAGCAGATTTTCGTACAGAATCTCCATAAACTCTCTCCTTTGTGTGAAATCCATAAAAAAAGAGACTCTCATTGCCGGTGGCAATCAGAGTCTCGCTTTTTCATACACGGGCGGGCTTTCGCCGGTTTGTCGCCGGGTGTCGCGGTCAGTCGCAAGCTACTCCCTCTTCAAATGCATGGGTATTATAGCAGAAACCGGCAGGATTGCAAGGGGGAAACGGGACTTTTTATCAGAAATTTTTCCTTTCGCTCAGCAAAACCGCAGCAGCTCCTCCGCCGTGAGCCGGGGTGGAGCGGACTTCCACTCCTCCGGATACCCCATGGCGATGAGGCAGGCTACCTTTTCCTCCTCCGGAAGACCCAGCCGCCGGGCGATGCCCTCCTCGTCAATGACGCCGATGATACAGGTGCCCACCTCATATTCCCGGGCGGCCAGGCAGAAGGTCTGGGCGGCAATGCCGGCGTCGAACATCTCCCATTTCTCGGCGTCCGGGGACTGCAGAGCACCCTGATCGTCCCGCCCGCTGCGTCCGGTGACATAGCTCACCGCCGCCAGGGCGGCACAGCGGGAAATGGTCTTGGTGTTGAAGGGGAAATCCCGGACGCAGTTCCGGGCGATGTCGTCCTTCACGGCTTTGTCATCCACCACTGTGTAGCGGACGATCTGCTTGTTCTTCCAGCTGGGGGCGAACCGGGCCAGCTCTACGATCTCACGCACCACATCACGGTCCACCGGCCGGTCCGTAAAGCGGCGGCAGCTGCGGCGCTGCAGGATACATTCCTTGGCTTCCATGGCAAAAAGCTCCTTTTTTCGTTTTGCCCATTGTATCACGGCCCGGCCGGCAGGCGCAAGGCCGATTTGGCATGAAGGCGGAACGGCAAAAGAACAACAAATTGGTGACAAACCGGCGGTTATGATTGAAATTTCAGTGAAGGCATTGTATGATATTGACAAAGTTAGCTGTGTATATCATAGGTGAAATGGACGGTTTTGCAGAGAGGAGAAGGACGGGAAGCCGCTGCGGCGGCCCAAAAGGCCATGCAGCGAAACGCGTCTTTACCGGAAGCCGGGGCCGGGGTATAGTGAAAGCAGAAAAGGGGGGGGAGCGGCATGGCGCTGGGTGAAAATCTGAAGAACCTGCGGCGGCAGGCGGGTTTGACCCAGGAGCAGGTTGCCCGGCAGATGGGTGTCACCCGGCAGACCGTGTCCGGCTATGAGTCCGGACGGCGGGAACCGGATATCGCCATGCTGGAGAAATTTGCCGCCCTGTACCATGCGGATATCCCCCAGCTCCTGTACGGGCAGGCGCAGACATCCCGGCCATGGGAGCCGAAGCATTTGGCGGCGCTGGGACTGAAACTGGCGGCAGCGGTGGTACTGGCGGCGGCAGTGGCGGCCATCATCCGGTATGGCAGCGTGCCCCGGATGGCACTGGAGGGCCCCAACACCTGGGAAATGGATGAAAATCCCTATGTGGTGCTGCGGATCGATCCGGAGCAGACGGACAGCCGGGGCGTTACCTACTCCGCAGCGGTGGACCACCAATATCCGTATGTGCTGGGGCTGGATCTGGCGGCCCGGGTGCAGTACCGGGCAGACGGGGAGTGGTATTTCCTCCGGGAGTACCGTCAGGCCACTGACAGCTGGACTATCCTGCCGGGAGAGACCTGGGAGGACCTCTATTTCCCGCTGCAGGAGACCTGCGGCCGGCTGGATGCCGGAACGTACCGGCTGGTGTTCCTGGCAACCCAGGTACGCCGGCAGGATGGGGCATACCCGGAGGAGCCCATACAGCACCTGGCTCTGGAATTTACGCTGCCGTAAGGAGGGGGACCCATGACCAAATCCAACCGGAAATGGCTGCCGGCGGTCATCATCGCAGCGGCGGCAGTACTGGGCGCTCTCCTCTGGTACGGCCTGACATATCCCCAGGTCCGCTGGGGAGCGGCCAGCACGGTGGAGATCTGCCAGAGCCACAGGGTCCAGGTACAGCTGAAATCCGTCAGCCGGAAGGAGCTCTCCTTCACCGTGGAGGGAGACCGGACGCTTTCCACCCTCTGTGTCAGCTATCTTGTGCAGCCGGGTGTGGAGTGCAAGGTGGCGGGGGTGTGGTACCGGGTGGAGCCGGTACGGCCCATGGTCGCCCGTGTGGGATGGGAGCCTGGGGAGGAGACCTATCCCCTGCAGGAGATTTACGGCAACCTGCCCAAGGGGGAGTACCGGCTGGTGCTGCCCCTGATGCTGGAGGATGCCGCAGCCCAGCCGGAATGGGAGAGACTCTGGCTGGCCCTGGAGTTTACGTTGACGTAAGGAAAGGAAGATGGGGATGAAAAGGAGCTTGTGTCTGCTGGCGGCGCTGGTACTGATCCTGGCGGGCTGCGGCAGCAAAGAACAGAACGTGCCGGCCCTGCGCTTGTCAGATGTGCTGGGGCAGCAGGAGGGAGCCGTGGCCGCCGTCAGCGGCTATGGCCAGACGGCGGAGCTGACGGAGGAGGAAACGGCCCGGCTGCTGGAAGAACTGGGGCAGCTGACCTTTACCGCCGCCGACGATCCCGGGGATCTGGAAGCCCCCGGCGGCATCACCGTCACCATATCCATCCGCACCTCCGGCGGAGCGGAGCAGGTGGTGACGCTGCCCCACTATGCCCATGACGGGCAGGTATACAAGACCGGGGACGGGTATCTGGATCTGCTGCGCCCCTTCCTGGAAGGGTGAGATTTTTCGATGCAAAAGAGGACGGCTGCTGCCGTCCTCTTTTGCATCTATGGGTGTTGAGCCAGGGGAAAAAGTATGATATAATCATCTATCAGACCATACAAGGGGTGTAAAAGGGTATAACAGTGGGTGTAAAAGCCGCTGCCGGGAGCCGGAAACCCCTGTCAATAAAGGAGCTGTGGAGAAAAGTGAAATTAGGAATCGTAGGACTGCCCAACGTGGGCAAGTCCACTCTGTTCAACGCCATCACCAACGCCGGCGCCGAGAGCGCCAACTATCCCTTCTGCACCATCGAGCCCAACGTGGGCGTGGTGGCGGTGCCGGATCCCCGGCTGGACAAGCTGGCGGAGATGTATGAGCCGGACAAGAAGACCCCGGCGGTGGTGGAGTTCGTGGACATCGCCGGCCTGGTGAAGGGCGCCAGCCAGGGCGCAGGCCTGGGCAACAAGTTCCTGGAGAACATCCGCCGCACCGACGCCATCGTCCATGTGGTGCGGTGCTTCGACGACGAGAACATCATGCACGTGGTGGCCGATGCCGGTACCAACGTGCCGGTGGATCCCCTGGGGGACATTGAGACCATCGATCTGGAGCTCATCATGGCGGACCTGGAGATGGTGAACCGTCGGGTGGAGAAGGCCACCAAGGCCGCCAAGGGGGACAAGAAGTTTCTGAAGGAGGCGGAGGCCTTCAAGGCACTGGCGGAGCATCTCAACGCCGGGAAGTCCGCCCGCACCTTCCAGGGCAGCGACGAGGAGCTGGCCATCATCGCCACGGCGGATCTTCTCAGCCTCAAGCCCATCATCTACGCCGCCAACATGGATGAGGAGGGCTTCGCCCATCAGGAGGACAACCAGTACCTCCGGCAGGTGTCGGAGCTGGCCGCCAAGGAGGGCGCCCAGGTGCTGCCCATCTGCGCCAAGCTGGAGCAGGACATCGCTCAGCTGGACGAGGAGGACCGGGCCATGTTCTTAGAGGAGCTGGGCATTGAGAAGTCCGGTCTGGACCGGCTGATCCAGTGCAGCTATGAGCTGCTGGGCCTCATCTCCTTCCTGACCTACGGTAAGGACGAGTGCCGGGCCTGGACCATCCGCAAGGGCACCAAGGCGCCGCAGGCGGCAGGCAAGATCCACTCCGATATCGAGCGGGGCTTCATCCGGGCTGAGACCATCCATTTCGATGAGATGATGGCCTGCGGCAGCGTGGCCGCCGCCAAGGAGAAGGGCCTGCTGCGCAGCGAAGGAAAAGAGTATGTGGTCCAGGACGGCGACATGATCTATTTCCGGTTCAACGTATAAATTTCATGCAAAGAAACCATGGGAGAAGGACCTGCTGTGAAGGTCCTTCTCCTTTCTTTTGGTCAAAATGCCGAAAAGTGACCGGGAAATTCTGTGACTGAGTTCGTCATAATGCCTTGAGAAGGGGCCAAAAGCATGGTATAGTAAACAGAAATCGGACGAATTCCCCCTGATGGTGGAGAAGATCCGGAAAGCGAGAGAGGAAGAAAGTATGGAAAAAAGGTACAATCTCCTGACCGCCATCGCTATGGTGGTGGGTACGGTCATCGGCTCCGGCGTCTTTTTCAAGGCGGAAGTGGTGCTGGGCCGTACCGGCGGCAACATGATGACAGGTATCCTGGCCTGGCTCATCATGGGCCTTGTGATGATCATCTGCACCTACACCTTCGGCATCGTGGCCGGCAACTATGAGGGCGCAGACGGACTGGTGGGCTTTACCCGGGCCTCCTGCGGCAAGACCTACGCCTACTATGTGGGCTGGTTCATGGCCACCGTCTATTATCCCTCCCTGGTGTCGGTGCTCTGCTGGCTCCCTGCCCGGTATCTGGGCGTGCTCATCGGCGGGGAGGAATGGGGCAATCCCACCAGCGCCCCGGTGATGGTTCTGTCGGTGTTTTTCCTGGTGTCCACCTACGCCATGAACGCACTGGCGCCCAGACTGGCCGGTAAGTTTCAGATCTCCACCGCCATCATCAAGCTCATCCCCCTGGGCCTGATGGCTGTGGTAGGTACCATCGTGGGCCTGGGCAACGGCCAGATCAGCTACAACTTCACAAATGTGGTGGACCCCTCCATCACCCCCACCGTGGGACTTTTCGCCGGCGTGGTGGCCCTGTCCTTCGCCTATGAGGGCTGGATCTGCGCCACCTCCATCGGTTCGGAGCTGAAGGACGCCAAGCGCAATCTGCCCCGGGCACTGGTTATCGGCGCCATCATCGTGGTGGCAGTGTACGTGGCCTACTACATCGGCCTGGCCGGCGCCCAGGACAGCGCCATCATGATGGAAAACGGCGAGGCCGGCGCCAAACTGGCCTTCCAGAGCATCTTTGGTGAGCTGGGCGGCGTGCTGATCTTCGTGTTCGTGGTGATCTCCTGCTGGGGCACCTGCAACGGCCTGACCATGTCCGTCTCCCGGGGTATGTACGACCTGGCGGTGGACAGCGAGAGCAAGCGCCTGGCCAAGTTCCGCAGTGTGGACCCCGCCACCGGAATGCCCGCCAACTCCACCGTGGTGGGCCTGCTGGTATCCGGACTGTGGCTGGTGTATTTCTACGGCGCCAATCTGGCCCCCACGCCCTGGTTCGGCCCCTTCTGCTTCGACTCTTCGGAGCTGCCCATCATTACCCTGTATATCCTGTATATCCCCATCTTCATCAAGCTCATGTCCATCCGGCAGCTGGGCGGCTTCAAGCGCTACGTGATGCCTGTGCTGGCTATCCTGTGCAGCTTCTTCATGTGCTTTGCCACCATCTATACCTATGGCATCAAGGTGTTCTTCTACTTCATCGTTTTTGCCGTGGTGATGCTGCTGGGCGCCCTCATCAAGGGCCGGGAAAAGCTGTAAGATACGAAAAGATACGGAAAAAAGACCGCTTCCCAGGCGGTCCTTTTTCTTGCGTTGTCCGGGATTTTGGCGTATACTGTCCGGGAAACAAAGAGACAAGGAGTGACATCTCATGCAACACCGTGCGGTGCTTTTCGATATGGACGGTACACTGCTGGACACCCTGGCAGATCTGCGGGATGGCGTCAACTGCATCCTGGACCGTCACGGATACCCCCTGCGCACCACAGAGGAGATCCGTCTGTTTGTGGGCAACGGCGCCCGGGAACTGATCCGCCTGGCTCTGCCCCAGGGGACACCGGAGGAGACCATGGAAGCGGTGCTGGAGGAGTACCGTACCTGGTACCGGGACAATTCCTGCGTGAAAACCGCCCCCTATCCCGGTGTGCCGGAGCTGCTGGAGAAGCTGCGGAAGGCCGGGGTGCTGATGGCGGTGGTATCCAACAAGCCCCATGCCGTGACGGTGCAGCTGGCCCAGCAATTTTTCCCGGGCCTGCCGGCCTTCGGTCAGCGGGACGGCGTGCCCCAGAAGCCGGCGCCGGACATGGTGCTCCATGCCATGGAGACCCTGGGGGTCCGGCAGCAGGAGACCGTCTATGTAGGCGACAGCGAGGTGGACGTGGCTACCGCCCGGAACGCCGGACTGGATCTGGCGGCGGTAAGTTGGGGATTCCGCAGCCGGGAGGTATTGACCACTGCCGGAGCGCAGCACATCGCCGATACCCCGGAGCAGCTGCTGGGGCTGCTGTGAGCCGGATTTTTCCGGTGACCAAGCGTTGACAAAGACGGCAAAAACGTGGTATATTGAACTGTAATCAATGAAAAGGCGCAGATGGGGACATCGTCTGCCGGGTACTCTTCAGAGAGCGGCCCCTTGGCTGGAAGGGCTGCAGAGGAACGCAGAACGGTACCGCCCCTGAGCCGCCCACCGAAGGCGCTGGCTGGTAGGCTGGGTCGGGTCCTCCCGTTACAGAGGTCACGAGCGACGGTCCAACGGGACCGTAAGCAGGGTGGAACCGTGGAGTTATGTCAACTTCACCCCTGAAATTCAGGGGTGAAGTTTTTTTCTTCTCACCCCGAGCATGGAAAGGAGACCATTGCCATGGCAGACGAAAACATCTATACCTTTGAGAATCCCGAGTACCGCAGGACCTACTGGCACACCTGCTCCCACGTGCTGGCCCAGGCCATGAAACGGCTGCACCCGGAGGTGAAGCTGGCCATCGGGCCCAGCATCGAAAACGGGTTTTACTATGACTTTGATACCCCCCGGCCCTTTACCCCTGAGGATCTGGAGGCCCTGGAGGCGGAAATGCGGAAGATCTGCAAGGAGAAGCTGAAGCTGGAGCGCTTCGAGCTGCCCCGTGCAGAGGCCATCGCCCTGATGGAGGAGAAGGAGGAGCCCTACAAGGTGGAGCTGATCCACGACCTGCCGGAGGACGCCGTCATCTCCTTCTACAAGCAGGGTGACTTTACGGACCTGTGCGCCGGGCCCCATCTGGACTCCACCGGACGGATCAAGGGCAACGCTATCAAGCTCACCAGCGCCACCGGCGCTTACTGGCGGGGCGACTCCAACCGCAAGATGCTCCAGCGGATCTACGGCGTGGCCTTCCCCAAGAAGGATGAGCTGGACGCCTATCTGGAGCAGCAGGCCGAGGCTCTGAAGCGGGATCACAACAAGCTGGGCCGTGAGCTGGAATACTTCACCACCGTGGACGTCATCGGCCAGGGCCTGCCTATCCTGCTGCCCAAGGGCGCACGGGTGGTGCAGCTGCTGCAGCGCTGGATCGAGGATACCGAGCAGCAGCGGGGCTACCTGCTGACCAAGACCCCCCTGATGGCCAAGCGGGATCTGTACAAGATCTCCGGTCACTGGGACCACTATCTGGACGGCATGTTCATCCTGGGCGATCCCTATGACGAGACCAAGGAGTGCTTCGCCCTGCGGCCCATGACCTGCCCCTTCCAGTATCAGGTCTACCTCAACCGCCAGCGTTCCTACCGGGATCTGCCCATGCGGCTGGGTGAGACGTCCACCCTGTTCCGCAATGAGGACTCCGGCGAGATGCACGGCCTGATCCGTGTCCGGCAGTTCACCATCTCCGAAGGCCACCTGATCCTCCGGCCCGATCAGCTGGAAGAGGAGTTCCGGGGCTGCTTCCAGCTGGCCAACTACTGTCTGGAGACCCTGGGACTGAAGGAGGACTGCTCCTTCCGCTTCTCCCAGTGGGATCCTGCCAACCCCAACAACAAGTATGAGGGTACGGCGGAGCAGTGGGAGCACGCCCAGAGCGTCATGAAGACCATTCTGGATGACCTGGGCATCGACTACACCGTGGGCATCGACGAGGCTGCCTGCTACGGCCCCAAGCTGGACATCCAGATCAAGAACGTCTTCGGCAAGGAAGATACCCTCATCACCATCCAGATCGACATGCTGCTGGCCCAGAAGTTCGGCATGGAATACGTGGACGCCGACGGCTCCCGGAAGGTGCCCTATATCATCCACCGAACCTCCATGGGCTGCTATGAGCGGACGCTGGCCCTGCTCATCGAGAAGTATGCCGGCGCTCTGCCCACCTGGATGGCTCCGGAGCAGGTGCGCTTCCTGCCCGTCACCGACCGGGCCGCCGACTACTGCGCCGACCTGGCCGCCAAGCTCACCGCCCGGGGCTTCCGGGTAGAGGTGGACTACCGCAACGAGAAGATCGGCAAGAAGATCCGGGAAGCCCAGCTGGAAAAGGTGCCCTATATGGTGGTCATCGGCGACCGGGATATGGAGAACGGCACTGTCTCTCCCCGGCACCGCTCCGACGGCGATCTGGGCGCCATGTCCTTTGAGGACTTTGCCGCCCTGCTGCAGGAAGTGGTGGACACCAAGGCCAAAAAATAAAATCTGCGGTCCCTGTTGGGGCTGCTACGGCGCCGCCGGAAGCAGAAGCTTCCGGCGGCGCTGCCGCTATAGGGGAGGATCTGCAGGTTGGACTTGCAAAAATGCAAGTTTGAAGAGGCGATATTGCAAAATTTGAAGGTCAAACTTGCAAAATGAAAGACTGTAAAATTTTCGACAAAAGAAAAACAGAAGAAAAGACTGTTAAAAATGCGCAAATATGCCTTGCTGTATTTCAGATTGTCGACATTGGAAATGCAGGCTTTTATACGGTAAAGTGATATGGATTGAAGCTTTTCGCAAAACGTACTTGCAAATCAGCGGCAGATGGAGTAAAATAACGCTATGACTGTTTGAGTAAACCCAGCAACATCAAAGGAAAGGAACGACGGATCATATGAAAAAGTTTTTTGCTCTGGCACTTGCTCTGCTGATGACCCTGAGCCTGGTGGCCTGCGGCGGCAGCAGCGACAACGTGAAGATGCGCTTCGTCACCGGCGGTGAAAGCGGCACCTATTATGCGTTCGGCGGCGCCATCGCCTCCCACGCCACCACCGCTGACAACGGCATCGAAGTGACGGCCCTGGCCGGCAGCGGCTCCCAGGCCAATGTCCAGCAGCTGCAGGACGGCACTGCCGAGCTGGCCTTCTGCCAGTCCGACGTGATGACCTATGCCTACAACGGCACCAACCTCTTTGCCGAAGACGGCAAGGTGGACTGCTTCTCCACCGTGGCCGCCCTGTACATGGAGCAGGTGCAGATCGTCACCTGCGATCCCAGCATCAAGACCGTGGCTGACCTGAAGGGCAAGCGGGTGTCCGTGGGTGCCGCCGGCTCCGGCGTGTACTTCAACGCTATGGATATCCTGGCTGCCTACGACCTCACCGAGAACGACATCCAGGCCACCTATCAGAGCTTTGCCGATACCGCCAACGATATCCGTGACGGCAAGATCGACGCCGGCTTCATCGTCGCCGGCGCTCCCACCACCGCCATCACCGACCTGGCCACCTCCAAGAGCGTGTATCTGGTGGGCCTGGACGATGCCCATATCGAGAAGCTCATTGCCGCGTCCCCCTACTACAGCAAGAACGTGATCCCCGCCAACACCTACAACGGCCAGACCGAGGACGTCACCACCGTGGCCGTGGGCGCCGTGCTGCTGGCCCGGAACGATCTGCCGGAAGAGGCCGTCTATGCCCTCACCGCCGACATCTTCGACAACTATGAGAGCCTGGTATCCACCCACGCCAAGTATGGTGAGCTGAGCCTGGAGTTTGCCACCTCCGTCACCTCCGTGCCCTATCATCCTGGCGCCGCCAAGTACTTTGCCGAGCAGGGCATCACCGTTCCTACGGCTGAATAAATCCTGAACGGAGACTGAACGGGAAAAGTACCCTGAAAAGACTACGGCGGACGCAAGTCCGCCGTAGTCGCCCTGTATTTTGGGCTGCTGCACCGAAAAATCCAGATGCCTCGATATACAAGAGGACATACGGCCAGGCCGTGCGACCCCTTGTATATGGAGGAGCAAGAGAAACACAAGGAGGGACCTATGAGCCTATTCAAGAAGAAAGAACCGGCTGTGCCGGTGGATACCGCCCCGGTGGGGGGCGAGGAGCGGGATATGGCGGCGGATATCGACGCCGTCATGCGCAAGTACGACCGGGAATCCGCCACCCGGATCTGGGAGGGAACGCCCAAGATCGTGGTGCGGATCGTCATGGCCGCCTTCTCCCTGTACTGCATCTACATCACCCTGTTCAGCGTGCTCCTGCCGGAGACCAAGCTGACGCTGTTCCTGGGCTTCATCATCATCCTGGGCTTCCTGACCTATCCGGCCAAGAAAGGCTCCATGCGGGTGAACTACGTACCGTGGTACGACATCGTGCTCATGGTGGTGGGCGCCGGCTGCTTCTTCTATTTCGCCTTCAACGCCCTGTCGATTCTGAAGCTGGCCACACGGATCCAGACCCATCATGTGGTGCTGGGCGTTGTGGGGCTGCTGGTGCTGGCTGAGCTGTGCCGCCGGTGCGTGGGCATCCCCATCCTGGTGGTGGCCGGCGCGTTGGTGATCTATGCCTTCGTCAACCAGATGAGCTGGAACCCCAACTTCTATCAGGCGCTGGAAAACATCGTCTATAAGCTGTTCTACACCACCTCCGGCGTCATCGGCACTCCGGTGAATGTGTGCTATACCTACATCGTTCTGTTCATCATCTTCGGCGCGTTCCTGGAGCGTACCGGTATCGCCAGCCTCTTCATCCAGTTTGCCAACCGGGTGGCCGGCTGGTCCTCCGGCGGCCCGGCCAAGGTGGCCGTCATCGCCAGCGCTCTGGAAGGTATGTGCTCCGGCTCCTCCGTGGCCAACACCGTGGGTTCCGGTTCCATCACCATCCCCATGATGAAGCGCACCGGCTACAAGCCTGAATTCGCCGCCGCCGTGGAAGCCGCCGCCTCTACCGGCGGACAGATCATGCCCCCCATCATGGGCGCCGCCGCCTTCCTGATGGCGGAATACATGGACCTGCCCTACATGGAAGTGGCCACCAAGGCCATCATCCCCGCCATCCTCTACTTTGCCGGCATCTTTATCGCCGTGCATCTGGAGGCCAAGAAGCTGGGCCTGCGGGGCCTGGCCAGCCATGAGATGCCCAAGTGGGGCACACTTCTGAAAAAGTGCTATCTGCTGATCCCCCTGGTGCTGCTGGTGACCCTGGTGTCCTCCGGCGCACGGACCATGCAGTTCTCCGCCGCCGTGTGCATCCTGGCCGCCGTCATCGTGGGCTTCCTGAACTGGGAAGAGCGGCTGACCTTCGCCAAGATCCTGGAGGCCCTGGAGGCCGGCGCACGGGGCACCATCACCGTGGCTGTGGCCTGCGGTATGGCCGGTATCATCTCCGGCTGCATCACCGTTACCGGTCTTGCTTCCACCCTCATCAACTCCATCGTGGTGGTGGCCGGCGACGCCACCATCATCGGCCTGGTGCTGACCATGGTGTGCTGCATCGTGCTGGGCATGGGCGTGCCTACCACCGCCAACTACTGCATCATGGCCTCCACCTGCGCCCCCATCCTCATCCAGCTGGGATTCCCCCCGGTGGCCGCCCACTTCTTCGTGTTCTACTTCGGCATCGTGGCCGATATCACGCCCCCTGTGGCTCTGGCCGCCTATGCCGGCAGCGCCATCGCCCAGTCCAATCCCATGAAGACAGGTATTACCGCCACCAAGCTGGCCATTGCCGCCTTCCTGGTGCCTTACATCTTTGCCTATAACCCCGCCATGCTGCTGGAAGGCGTCAGCAGCATCTGGACTGTGGTGATGATCACCATTACGGCACTGATGGGTATTTTAGGCATCGCGGCGGCCCTCAACGGCCATCTGTTCACCAAGATCCCGGTGGTGCTGCGTCTGCTGCTGGCAGCGGCGGGTATCTGCATGATGATCCCCGATGCAGCCACCGACGTCATCGGTCTGGTGGTGCTGGCGGCCATCATGGTGTACCAGTATCTCCACAGCAAAAGACTGCGCAGCGTGTCTGCCTGAGAAAATCTGAACATAAGAAAAACTCCGGATTTCTCCGGAGTTTTTCTTGTTTTCTATGGATCAATAGCCGTAGATCATGTCCCGGCGGATCTCAGAAAGGCTGTGGGCACCGCACATGGCCATGGTGTCCGCCAGCTCCGCCTGGAGCTTCTTGACAAAGACCTCCACGCCTTCAGCGCCGGCGCCGTAGACCATGCTGACGAAGGGCCGGCCGATGAGCACGGCGTCGGCACCCAGGGCCAGGGCCTTGAACACATCCATGCCGCTGCGGATGCCGCCGTCTACCAGCACCGTCATCTTGTCGCCCACGGCGTCCACGATGGCGGGCAGCACCTCGGCGGTGGCGGGGCACTGATCCAGCACCCGGCCGCCGTGGTTGGACACCACAATGGCGCTGGCGCCGGCTTCCAGGGCCTTCTGGGCGCCACGGACCGTCATGATGCCCTTGAGGATAAAGGGCACCTGGGCCATTTCGGCGATCTCACGCAGCTCCTCTACCGTCTTGCTGCCGGCAGGAGGAGTGAGGTTCTTCAGGAAGGGCAGACCCGCTGCGTCGATATCCATGGCGATGGCGAAGGGGTTGGCGGGCTTCACCAGATCCATCTTCTCCCGGATCACCTCCAGGTTCCAGGGCTTGATGGTGGGCACGCCGCAGCCGCCGGCGTTCATCAGGGCCTTGGAGGTGGCCTGCACGACTGCCGGATTGGTACCGTCACCGGTGAAGGCGGCGATGCCGGCCTTGGCGCAGGCGGACACCAGAATGTCGTTATAGGTAAGGTCCGTGTGCTTGTCCCCATAGTGCAGGGGCAGAGCTCCCACGGGAGCGGCAAATACCGGCAGCACGAACTCCCGGCCGAACAGACGGCAGGTGGTATCCACCGCTTGGTTCTCGCAGATGGTGTCCATGTTCACGCACAGCTCCTGCCACTTCTGATAATTGCGGATGGCGCCAGTACCCAGTCCCTTGGCACCGGGGCCGGGCATGGTGTTGCGGCAGGCCACGCCGTTGCACACGGGGCACACCTTGCAGTACGGGCCCATATTGCCCCGGGCCTGCTGCAGTACTTCCTGATATTCCATAAAAAGAAGCCTCCTTTTATCCTTGACTATGCCTATTCTACTTGCTGCCGCTGCCTTTTTCAACCGTTTTGAATCCGTTAAAACGTCTTTAGGAAAAATACACAAAAAATGGTCAAAATCGCAGCAGGCAGCTGCCGTATTTCCCTTTTTCAAAAAAGCAGAACAAATCTGGCGAAATGACGACAAATTATCACCACAACCATTATGATTTCGGCTGAAAAAAATTCTTTGCTAAATATTTGACTATAGGTTTTTTGGAATTGTTATAAAAATATCAATTACATGTGGTTTTTACGGCAGAAAAAGGGACGGAAAGTACAGAAAAACCTTCTGGAAATGTTCTGAAAACGTTTGCGTAAAATTGACGGGAAAAAACCGGGGAAAAACGGCGGCATTCTGGTGGAATTTGACATTTGCAGCAGGGTATTCCATAATGAAAACGGAACAAAAAAGGGCCTTTCGGGAACAAGAAGGCCAGGAAAGAGGAGGAAACGTATGGAGCATTTGGTATTTGCAGCTTTTGCCGGCGCGCTGATGGCATTGGCCTTCGTGGTCATCATGTATCGGCGCGTCATGTCTTTTTCCGAGGGTTCGGAACAGATGCAGAAGATCTCTCAGTCTATCCGCACCGGCGCCAACGCCTATCTGCGGCGGCAGTATTCCGTGGTGGGCGTATTCTTCGCCTGCATGCTGGTGGTGCTGCTGGTGATGGCGGGATTCGGTCTGGTGACTTGGTTTGTGCCCTTCGCCTTTTTAAGCGGCGGGTTTTTCTCGGGCCTCAGCGGCTTTGTGGGCATGCGCATCGCCACCGCCGCCAACTGCCGTACCGCCAATGCCTGTCAGGAAGGCCTGAACCGGGGACTCCGGGTGGCTTTCTCTGCCGGGTCGGTGATGGGCTTTACCGTGGTGGGCCTGGGCCTTTTTGATATTTCCGTTTGGTTCATGATCCTGCGCTTCGGCTTCCGGCTGGATGCTGAGGCCATCGCCAGCGCCATGGTGACCTTCAGCATGGGCGCTTCCTCCATGGCCCTCTTTGCCCGTGTAGGCGGCGGCATCTTCACCAAGGCCGCCGACGTGGGCGCCGATCTGGTGGGCAAGGTGGAGGCCGGCATCCCGGAGGACGATCCCCGGAACCCCGCCGTCATCGCCGACAACGTGGGCGACAACGTAGGCGACGTGGCGGGCATGGGCGCCGACCTCTACGAGTCCTATGTGGGCTCGGTGCTCTCCTCCTGCGCTTTGGGCGTGGCCGCTTTCGGCGGCAATTTCCGGGCGCTGCTGCTGCCCATGATCCTGGCGGCGGTAGGCATCCTCTGCTCCATTGTGGGCACCTTCTTCGTCCGCACCGGCGAGGACACCGATCAGCGCAAGCTGCTGGCGGCCCTGGGCCGGGGCACCAATCTGGCGGCAGTGCTCATCGCCGTGGTGGCCTGCCCCCTGGTGCTGTGGCTGCTGGGCCGGGAAAACCTGGGCCTGTACGGCGCCATCCTCTCCGGACTGGTGGCCGGTGTGCTCATCGGCAAGGCCACGGAATACTACACCTCTGATACCTACAAGCCCACCCAGGAGCTGGCGGGCAAGTCGGAAACCGGCTCAGCCACCATCATCATCGGCGGCCTGGGTCTGGGCATGCTGTCCACGGCGGTGCCTATCGTCATTGTGGGAGCATGCATCCTGCTGGCCTACTTCCTCTCCGGCGGCGCCGTCAACGCATCCATGGGCCTGTACGGCATCGCCCTGGCGGCGGTGGGCATGCTCAGCACCCTGGGCATCACCCTGGCTACCGACGCCTACGGCCCCGTGGCAGATAACGCCGGCGGCATCGCCGAGATGGCGGGTCTGGACCCGGAGGTCCGGCGGCGTACCGACGCCCTGGACGCTTTGGGCAACACCACCGCAGCCACCGGCAAGGGCTTTGCCATCGGCTCGGCGGCTCTCACCGCTTTGGCCCTGATGGCTTCCTACGTGGAAAAGGTGAAGGAGATGGGCGCCGAAGTAGCCATAGGCGACTTCAGCCTGATGGATCCCCTGGTGCTGACGGGCCTGCTGGTAGGCGCCTGCCTGCCCTTTGTGTTCGCCGCCCTCACCATGAACTCCGTGGGCCGTGCCGCCCAGAGCGTGGTGATGGAGGTGCGCCGTCAGTTCCGGGAGATCGTGGGACTGATGGACGGCAAGGCCGAGGCGGACTACGCCCGGTGCGTGGATCTTTGCACCCGTTCCAGCCTGCGGAAGATGGTGCTGCCGGCGGTGACGGCGGTGATCTGCCCGGTGGTGGTGGGCCTGATCCTGGGCTACAAGGGCGTGGTGGGCCTGCTGGCCGGCGCCACGGCCACCGGTTTCCTGATGGCCATTTACATGGCCAATGCCGGCGGCGCCTGGGACAACGCCAAGAAGTACATCGAGGCCGGACATTACGGCGGCAAGGGCAGCAGCAACCACAAGGCCGGCGTGGTGGGCGACACCGTAGGCGATCCCTTCAAGGATACCTCCGGCCCGGCCATCAACATCCTCATCAAGCTGTTGAGCATCGTGTCCATCGTCTTTGCCGGTCTGGTGGTAAATTGCCACCTGCTGTAACTTCGGGAAAAAGCGGCCGAGCCGCTTTTCCCGAAAGGCTGCAGTCCGCTGCGCGCAGCATTTGACCGCTCTGGGCGGCCAAATGCCACACTTGTGGCCTGAGAGGTGTTTTCCCCGACGCACATGTCGCCGGGGAAAACGGATTCGATTTTGTTTATATCTTCAAGCACCAACTCTGTCAAGCTGTTTTCAAAAGTGAAGCAGGAGCCCGGAAGGGCTCCTGCTTTCTTGCGCCCAAGCGGCGGATATGGTATCATCATGAAAACGAAAGGAGGAATGGAAAATGCGTGTGACCTGGTGGGGACATGCCTGCTTTGCGGTGGAATCCGGCGGATACCGGGTGGTGCTGGACCCCTTTGACGAGGTGCCCGGGTTTCCCACGCCGTCCCTGACGGCCAATGCCGTGCTGTGCAGCCATGAGCATCACGACCACAATTACCGCCCGGCGGTGACGCTGGAGCAGGGGGGAGAGAGCCCCTTTGCCGTATCGGCGGTGGAGACCTTCCACGACGATGCCGGCGGCACCCTCCGGGGAGAGAACAAGATCCACATCCTCCAGGCGGAGGGGCTGAAGCTGGTACATCTGGGGGATCTGGGGCATCCGCTCTCACCGGAGCAGGCGGCGCCTCTGATGGGCTGCGATGTGCTGCTGATCCCGGTGGGGGGCTATTATACCATCGATGCAGCGGCTGCTGCGCAGATCGTCCGGCAGCTGCAGCCCCGGGTGACCATCCCCATGCACTATCGGGGTGAGACCTTCGGGTTTGACGTCATCGATACCCTGGAGCCATTCCTGCGTCAATTTGATGTCGGTCTGGTGCGGTATCTGGATGGGCCTACCCTGGAGATTACGGACCAGACACCCCGGCAGATCGCCGTACCCACTGTATAAAATATCCTGCGGCTGTGTAA
Organism: uncultured Oscillospiraceae bacterium; assembly: GCA_944385395.1. GTDB lineage: Bacteria > Bacillota > Clostridia > Oscillospirales > Oscillospiraceae > Vescimonas. The sequence goes on from CALWXA010000033.1 coordinate 30,891, forward strand.
ACTGGGACTATCTGGTTGCACAGGAGGGATGGCCATGAGGGATCGGGCGTGGCAGAAATGGGAGATCGCCGGGCTGCTGCTTGTCCTGGCGGCAGGCAATACCCTGCATTTTGTTTATGATTGGAGCGGCGGCAGCACCATTGCCGCTGTGTTTGCGGCGGTAAACGAATCCACCTGGGAGCACATGAAACTGCTGGCAGTGCCCTGGCTTTTATGGACGGTGCTCCAGGCGGCGGTGCTGCGGAATGTGTCGGTGCTGCCGGGACGGGCGCTGGGATTGCTGACGGGTCTTGCGGCCATCCCGCTGCTGTTCTACGGCTATACCGGCGCACTGGGGGTCAGCTCCATGATCGTGGACATCGCCATTTTCCAGGTGGCGGTATTGCTGGGATTTCTGGTAAGCTGGCTCATCCAGAGCCATCGAAAACTCACCGGACGATTCTGGCAGATCCTGGCAGCCCTGGTGCTGCTGGGAGTGGCGGCGGTATTCGTGTGGTGGACCTTCCAGCCGCCCCGGCTGCCGGTGTTCATCGATCCCACCACCGGTCTGACGGGACCTGGGAAATAAGCATGCAGCGGCGCAGGGACTACGGCTCTGCGCCGCCGCTTTTTCTTGACCGAAAGAAGTACAGGGAGTATAATGTCCTCAAATACAATGCTGCCTGGCCTGCCAGGAACCCGGAGGCGATGGGATGAAGAAGATCACACATAAATCGGCCCTGCCGCTGTACGCTGCGGCGGTGGTCTGGATCGTGTATGCCCTGCTGTTCCCGCTGTATCAGCCGCTGCATTTCGTCATCGTGGCGGTGGTGTCGTTGGTGGTGGGACTGGTGGCCGCCAAGTTCTGCCCGGATGTGGTGGAACTGGTGCCGGAAGAGGAGGAAAAACCCACCGGCAATGCGGAGCTGGATGAGATGATCCGGCAGGGCAAGGAAGCCCTGGCCCAGATGCGCCGGTTGGATGACGATATCGAGGACGACGCCATCTCCCGGAAGATCCGGCGTCTGGAGGAGGTCAGCGGGAAGATCTTCGCCCAGGTAAAGGCGGAGCCCGACAAGCTGCCTCAGATCCGGAAATTCATGAACTATTATCTGCCCACCACCCTGAAGCTGCTGAACGCCTACGCACGGATGGACCGCCAGCAAGTGGACGGAGAGAACATCCGCAGCACCATGGCACGGGTGGAATCCATTATGGACACGGTGGTGCAGGCCTTTGAGCGGCAGCTGGACAGCCTCTTCGGCGCCGAGGCCATGGATATCTCCACGGATATCACGGTGCTGGAGAATATGCTGGCCCGGGAGGGGCTGGCGGACGATCCCTTCCGCCGCAGCGACAAGAACAAAGACGACGATGCCTCCGGTGGGATCTCCCTGGAGCTTTGATGTGAGATTTTGATGAAAGAGAGGAAATGACCATGACTGACAAGATGCCCGAACTGACCCTGGAGCCTTCTGCCGCCGCCGAGGCCGTGCCGGAACTGACCCTGACCCCTGAAGCTCCGGAAGCCCCCAAGGTGGAGGAAAAGAAGATCGAGCCGGTGAAGATGGATGAGGAGCTGCTCAGCGAGGATGAGCGCAAGGCCGTGGACGAATTCTCCAAAAAGATCGACGTGCGGGACAGCAACATGATCCTGCAGTACGGCGCAGCGGCTCAGAAGAGCGTGGCCAGCTTCTCGGAAAATGCTCTGAACACCGTGCGCAGCAAGGACCTGGGTGAGATCGGTGAGGATCTGAGCCAGCTGGTGGTGGAGCTCAAGGGCTTCGGCGCTGAGGAAGAGGAAAAGAAGGGCCTGTTCGGCCTTTTCAAGAAGGTGGGCAACCGTCTGGAGACCATGAAGGCCCAGTACAGCAAGGTGGAGGCCAACGTGGACAAGATCGCCCAGTCCCTGGAGCAGCATCAGATCACCCTGCTCAAGGACGTGGCCATGTTCGACCAGATGTATGAGCTGAACCTGAAATACTACAAGGAACTGACCATGTACATCCTGGCAGGCAAGAAGCGCCTGGAGGAAGTGCGTTCCGGCGAGCTGGAAGAGCTGCGCAAGAAGGCTCAGGAGAGCGGCCTTGCCGAGGATGCCCAGGCTTACAACGATCTGGTGAACCTGTGCGACCGGTTTGAAAAGAAGATCCATGACCGGGAGCTGACCCGTGTGGTATCCATCCAGATGGGCCCCCAGACCCGGCTGCTGCAGAACAACAACACCCTGATGATCGAGAAGATCCAGTCCTCCCTGGTGAACACCATCCCCCTGTGGAAGAGCCAGATGGTGCTGGCCCTGGGTATGGAGCACGGCCGTCAGGCCACTGCCGCTCAGAGCGCCGTGACGGAGATGACCAACGAGCTTCTCAAGAAGAACGCCGAGAAGCTGAAGATGGGCACCATCGCCGCCGCCAAGGAGTCCGAGCGCAGCATCGTGGACGTGGAGACCCTGCAGCACACCAACCAGCAGCTGATCTCCACCCTGGACGAGGTGCTGGCCATCCAGAAGGAAGGCGCCGAAAAGCGCAGAAACGCCGAGGCCGAGCTGGGCCGTATCGAGGGCGAGCTGAAGGCCAAGCTGCTGGAGCTGCGGAGCTGAAACATTTCTCCTGGAAAGGAGCGTATCCATGAAATTCTATCAACGCCGGGCTGTGGCCCTGGTGGTGCTGATCCTGGCCATCCTGGGCTCCAGCGCCTACGGCATCAGCCGTAAGCCGGCGCCGCTGCCGGAGGTACAGCAGTACCAGTGGATCAGCGACGAGGCAGGGCTCCTTTCTCAGGAGACCCGGTCTGTCATCGAATCCTACAATACGGCCTGGAACGAGAAATACTATGCGGTGGTGGCCGTGGCGGCGGTGGAGGATATCTCCGGCCGCAGCCCGGAGGAGTTCGCCAAGGAACTGGGCAAGGCCTGGGGCTTAGGGGACCACGACATGCTGCTGCTCCTGGCCAAGGGTGAAGACTACTATGTCTCCCTGGGCAACGGCCTGACCATGACCGACACCCAGCAGACCAAGCTGAAGACCGCCATTGAGCCGGATTACTACGGCGGCGACTGGGATGCGGCGGTGGTGAGCTTTATGCGCCAGGCTGATGTGATCTATGCCCAGATCCTGGGACGATGAGAAAAGAAAAAAGAGAGCCCTATGGGGCTCTCTTTTTTTGATTCAGCGGGGCGTATCCTGCTTTGTCTGGTAGGCGTCGTACACCGCCATCCGGCGCTGCACCTGACGGGTCTTGATGAAGTACAGCGGCAGCAGGATGCAGTCGGCGAAGATCCAGGCCAGGGGAGGGCCCATGCACACGCCGGCATAGCCCAGGGGCGCCGTCAGACAGAAGGCTGCAATGGCCCGGGCTGCCAGCTCTGCCGCACCGGCCAGCATGGCCGAGCTGGAAAAGCCCATGCCCTGGAGGCTGTTGCGGTAGACAAAGATGATGGCCAGTGCCGGGTAGCAAAGGCCGCTGACGATGAGGTAGTGCCGGGCCTGCGCCAGGATCTCTACCTCGGAAGCGTCGATGAACAGCGAGGCGATGGTGGTGCCCCAGAAGAAATTGATGGTAAAGGCGGCTACGCAGTAAACCATGGCCACCAGGGTGATCTGCCGTACGCCCTTGCGGATCCGGTCCAGCTTACCGGCGCCCAGGTTCTGGCCGCAGTAGGTGGCCATGGTGAGGCCTGCCGACTCCATGGGGGCCGACAGCAGACACTCCACCTTGAACCCGGCGGAGATGGCGGCCACCGCACCCTTGCCCAGACTGTTCACGGCGCTTTGCAGCACGATGGAACCGATGGCGGTGATGGAAAACTGCAGGCCCATGGGCACGCCGATGCCTGCAATACGCAGCATCTCCCGGAGATTGGGCCGCAGATCCTGCTTTTGCAGCCGCAGCAGCGGCACCTTGCAGCGAATGTACCAAAGGCAGCCCAGTCCGGCGGCGGCCTGAGAGGCCACCGTGGCGATGGCGGCGCCTTCCACCCCCATGCCCACCGGGCCCATCAGCAGAATGTCCAGTCCCACATTCACCACCACGGCGGCAATGAGGAAGTACAGCGGCGTCCGGCTGTCGCCCAGGGAGCGCAGCACCCAGGAGACCATATTATATAAAATCGTGGCGCCGGTGCCCATAAAGATGATGAAGATATACCGGTAGGCGCCGGCAAAAATGTCCTCCGGCGTACGCACCAGACGCAAAATCCACTCCGTGGTGAAAAAGGTCAGTACCGTCAGCAGCACCGAGAACAGCAGGCTCAGCCAGATGATCTGACCGCAGCGCCGGCGTACCGCCGCTTCGTTGCCTGCCCCGAAGCTCTGGGCCAGGGGGATGGCGAAGCCGGAGCAGATCCCCTGGGCAAAGCCCAGCACCAGAAAGCTCAGCGAACCGGTGGAGCCTACCGCCGCAAAGGCGTCCACGCCCAGCAGTTTGCCCACCAGAATGCTGTCGGCCAGGTTATAAAATTGCTGAAAGAGACTGCCCATCAGCAGCGGAAGACAGAAAAACAGAATCTGCTTCAGGGGTTTCCCCTGGGTCATGTCCCGGGTCATGGCCCCACCTCCTTTTCCTTGGATCAGTTTCTTCATTTTAGTGTTTTTTTTCGGATAGTCAAGGGGAAAATGAAAAACCTCTGTTTTGTTGGTAAAGTACAAAACAGAGGTTTTCAATTTTGGCAATATGACGAAAAAGCGGCGGATCAGCCCTCCATATGGCGGCCCAGGAACGCCGCCACCGTCTGAGCCAGCTTGTACTCCGTCTCGCCGCCGGCCTGGGGCTCGGGGGAGGCGAACAGCACCAGTCCCAGCACATCGCCCTGACAAAGAATGGGCGCTGCCACCGCCACGGCGTACTTATTGAGACTGTCGGATACATAGATGCACCGGTCCTGTCCGCCCTGACAGCGGTAGATATTGCGCTGCTCCATGACCCGCTCCAGATCGGCGGAGATCTGCTTGCCCAGCAGTTCCCGCTTGCCGGTGCCGGCAATGGCGATGACATTGTCACGGTCCGTTACGGCGGCGGTAAAGCTGGTGGAGCGGTTGAGGGTATCGCAGAACTGTGCGGCAAAATCCTCCAGTCCTCCGATGCGGGAGTACTTCTTGAAAATCACTTCCCCGTCCCGGGTGGTGTAGATCTCCAGAGGATCCCCTTCCCGGATGCGCATGGTCCGGCGGATCTCCTTGGGGATCACCACCCGGCCCAGATCGTCGATTCTTCTTACGATGCCTGTTGCTTTCATATATGCATTACCTCTTGCGTTACAAACTGTGCTGCTATTATCTGTCATTTGCACGGATTTATACCGGCACAGTTTGATCCTGCATATTTCTGCGAAACAAGCAGAAGCAATACACACAAAGCCCATCAAGAAAACGCCCGCTGGACCGGGAAAGGACCGCCGGCGGGGCTATTTCCCACCACCCGGAGCCGGGCGCTTCCTGCCGCCCACACTGCCGGGCCCTTCCGACGGGGCCGCGCCGGTATGGCCGCTGTCGTCAGGGGGATAACCGCCCCGATTGGCCTGGAGGAACGCTTCCACAATGTCCTGGATGATCTTCCGCTGGGCAAGGGTCAGTCCGGTGATATCTACGGTGACGCTGCCCGCCTTTCTCCGATCCAGCAGATCGTCCGTGGTCACACCCAATATATTGGCAATGCGGATGAGTACATCAAAAGACGGAGTCCTTGTCCCGTTTTCGTATGCTGAGACAGAGGCCCCTGTTACGCCCAGGCGGGAAGCAAAATCCTGCTGGGTCATGCCCAGGTCCGTGCGGTATTTTTTGATTTTATCTCCGAT
>CALWXA010000034.1 GCA_944385395.1 uncultured Oscillospiraceae bacterium
GAAAGATAGTGTGAAAGAAAACCGTCAGGGTTGTCTTTCACGTCCAGTCAAACCACTTTTTGAAACTTTTTTGAAGTTTCAAAAAGTGCAGCAGCCTGTCGAAAAGACTTTTTCGACAGGCTGAGAGCCGCCCCTGGGGGCGGCTCCTATGCGAGAAATATGACAGCAGCGCAGGGAATTCAAAGGCGCTCCACGGCCAGACGTACCGGGCCCATGAGGTACAGTGACCCCAGAGCGCAGACTACGCCCTCCGGTCCGGCGGCGGACACGGCCCGGCGCAGGGCGTCTTCCACATCGTCGCAGGCGGCAGCGGGGACACCCTGCTGTCGGATGGCCTGGGCCAGAACTTCCGGATCCATGGCCCGGGGGTTGTCGGGAGCCACGGTAAAGATCTGGTGGGTCAGGGGCAAAAGGGAGGGCAGCATATGGGCGGCGTCCTTGTCGGCCATGATACCCAGCACGGCCACCACCTTTTTCCCGGGAAACAGCTGCCGGATGCTTTCTGCTGCGGCGGCCATGCCCTGGGGATTGTGGGCGCCGTCCCGGAGGATCATGGGGCCGGCGGAGGAGAGCAGCTCCATCCGGCCCGGCCAGGTGACCCGGGAAAGGCCACGGAAGATGGCTTCGTCGGGCAGGCGCCAGCCCCGGCTGCGGAGCACTTCGGCGGTGGTGACAGCCAGCAGGGCGTTGGCGGACTGGTAGCCGCCTGCCAGCGCCAGATGCACGGGACCGTAGGGACGGATCTCCAGGGTGGAGCCCTGGGGCGTCAGACTGCGGACGGTGAGGCGGCTGGGATCCATTTCCGTAAGGAAAGCGCCCTGCTCTTGACAGCGGCGGCGGATGACGGCGTCGGCCTCCGGACAGCCGCCGAAGCTTACCACGGCGCCGCCGGGCTTGATGATGCCGGCCTTGGCGTCTGCCACCTCCGCCAGGGTATTGCCCAGCAGGGCGGTGTGGTCCAGCCCGATGGCGGTGATCACCGCTGCCTCGGGGACGGGGATCACATTGGAAGCGTCCAGGGTACCGCCCAGACCCACCTCCAGCACCACGATGTGACACCAGCTGCGGCGGAAATGCAGCATGGCAATGGCGGTGATGAGTTCAAACTCCGAGGGACTTTCCTCCAGCTGCTCCGCTGCCGCCCTGACCCGCTGGGTCAGCACGCCCAGCTCCGTCTCCGGAATGGGCTGGCGGTCCACCTGGATCCGTTCCCGGAAATCCTCCAGATACGGAGAGGTGCAAAGTCCCACCCGATAACCGGCGGACTGCAGCATGGAAGCCAGGCACGCACAGACGCTGCCTTTGCCGTTGGTGCCTGCCACATGGACAAATTTCAGCCCGTCCTGGGGATTGCCCAGGAGCTCCAGCAGACGGCGGATCCGATGAAGACCCGGCGTGCGCTTTTCCCACTGCTGGGAATGGATATAGGCGATGGCTTCCCTGCCGTTCACGGATGATTCCTCCTTCAGACGCGCCGGCCCAGACCCTGCTGACGCAGGCGATGGACAACAGGAATGGATATGGTGGCCACCAGCACGGCGATGATGACGCCGGTGACCAGGCGGATGGCCAGGTTGCCGGTGATATAGCCCGGGAAATAGTAATGGAAGATGACGCTGTCTGCCCACAGCACAAAGGTGTTGGCAATGGTGGTCACCAGAGCGGCTGCTACCCCTGCGGTGTAGCACCATAGGGGACGCTGTTCCGGCAGCTGGCCCCGGCGCAGCAGGCGCTGGGCAGCCAGGCCGATGATGAGGCCCCGAAGCACCGGCGGGATCACCCACAGCAGCGTGGTGAGGGTCAGGCCGTAGCCCAGCAGCTGCTTGATAAGCTCGCCGATGGCGGCGGCGGCAGCGGCTTCCCAGGGACCGGTGAGCATGGCCAGCACCGTCACCGGCAGCGAGCCGAAGGACAGCTTCAGTGTGCCGATCTCGATGGCCATTTTGGCCAGCGGGATATACAGCGCTGCCATGACGGCAATGCGGCACAGGGCAAAAACGGTAAGGCGGACGGAATGGTTGCTTTTGGGCATAAAAAATCCTCCCTTGTGTTCTTCGGCAGCCCGGAATGGGTCAGCCGCACAGGGAAGGAGGAAAGGCACTTTCAGCCTGCTGCCGTCCGATATGCGGCAGCGGGATGCGGCGCCTGTACTGCGCAGCCCCCAGGGGCTGCTTCGCCCGGCGGACAACTCCCCGTCCCGCCGATACTTAGGAACACACAGACGCCTACTCTGCCTGTTGCATGTCATTATAGGCCTTTCCCGGACAAAAGGCAAGGGGCTGGCAATGGAAAAGAAAAAAGCCGCCCCATAAGGGGCGGCTGCAGTGATTGCGATGCTCAGTCCTCCAGATCCAGCAGGCGGTCGGCGCTTTTCTGCAGGTGCTCCCGCACCCGAATGTAGACCAGATCACCGTCACCGGAAAGGAACGCCTCTACGATGGCCTTGTGCTCCAGAATGGTGTCATAGGACCGGGCGGAATGGGCGTTCTTGGCCTCCTTCACCCAGCGTACCCGGGTGGAATGGGCCTTGAGGTTATGCAGGATGGACTTGAGGTACTCGTTGTCCAGATGCTTGGTATACAGGGCGTGGACCTCCAGGTCGGAATCCACGTAATCCTTGAAGCTATAAGAGTGGGTTTCCAGCTCCTTCAGGTGGGCCAGAGCTGCTTCCATCTCCTCACGGGGAATATTGGGCAGGGCTTCCCGGGCAGCAAAGGGCTCCAGGGCCAGGCGGCACTTCCAGATATCCCGGGCATCCTTTACCGTGACTTCCGCCACGATGGCGCCCTTGCGGGGGATGATTTTGGTAAAACCATCCCGCTCCAGCATGTTCAGCGCTTCCCGGATGGGCGCGCGGCTGATGTTCATGGATTGTGCCAGCTCATCCTCCGTCAGCTTGGAGCCGGGCTCCAGCTCGCCCCGGATGATCATGTTCTGCAGATTTTCGTACACCAGCTGTTTCAAAGAGGGCTTGCTTCCCAGATTGGACAGCTGATTCATGCTCGTCAGTTGGTTCATATTCCATCGTCCCGTCCTGTATTTGGTATTCCTGCATAAAACAGAAAGTGTAAATATGTACAATATTGTAATAAAGCGATAGACGTTTGTCAACAGTCATCGGCATAAAACCGGAGATTTTATACAATCATTGCAAATTAACGCAAATTATGGCGCATGGGTGGGATCGGCCAGGATGTGCAGCGTGTCCAGCACAGACTCGTTTTTCACGGCCTTTACGTCAAAGCGGAACACACGGAACACCAGCTGGATCATGGGCCCGTTGCAGAAAACGAAGATCAGGGAACCCAGTCCCACCTCGCCGCCGATGAGCCAGCCAATGAGACACACCACCGCTTCCAGAGCCAGACGGCACACGCCTACCGGGAACGGGAGGGTCTTGGTCATATGGACCATGATGGTGTCCCGGGGACCGGTGCCCATCCGGGCGGACATATAGAAGTAGATGCCCAGGGCGTTGCTGACTACCGACAGCACCCCCAGCGCCAGCTGCAAGGGCACCGACTCGATCCGGGGCAGCACACCCCAGGTGTTGTTCAGCGCCATGAAGAAATCCGTAAAGACACCTACAAAGCAGATGTTGAGGATCATGCCGATCCCAATGGTTTCCCGCAGCAGGATCCCGATGAGCAGGATCACAACGCCCACCACAATATTGGCCTGACCGATGGTGATGGGAAAGGTGTGGGCCAGGCCGTCATTGAGCACATTCCAGGGAGTCAGACAAAAGGCCTGCTTGGCGATGACCACTCCCAGGGCGATGAGCGCAAAGCCCAGCATCATCCGCAGCAGCTTGGGGATATAGCGGCGCAAAAGAACCATGGGGAAATTCCTCCTGTAAAAGCACCCCCGGTGCGCCGCCGGCGCACCGGGGAATGTAAGTGGGAAAAGAAAGGGTCAGCCGTTGATGTAATGCCGCAGGGGCCGGGAAGTGATGGAACAGCACACATGTCCGTTGGAGGTGCCGCCTACTTCGCCCAGCTCCATGGAGGTGATCTCCTCGTCGCCGTCCTGACCGATGAGCACGGCGGTGTCGCCGATCTGCACATCGGGGATATCCGTTACGTCGGCGAAGGCCACGTCCACGTTCAGGTCCAGCAGCCGAGCCCGCTTGCCGTGGATGAGCACGTCGGAATTGTGCTCCGTGTCCCGGGTCACCAGATTGCGCACATACCCGTCGCCCATGCCGAAGCCGATGATGGCGATTTTGGTACGGCGCTTGGGCACGAAGAAGCGGTAATAGCTGACGTTCTCCCCTTCCTCAGCCCACAGCACGTTGAGGATCTTGCTGGTCCAGCGCATGGCCGGTTCCAGTCCCAGCCGGTTTTTGATGCCGGGGGAGATATCATAGCCGAAGATCAGTGCCGCCAGGCGCACCACGTCATAGTAGCACTCCGGGGAGGCCACACAGGCGGCGGTATTGGCGGCGTGGATCAGCCGGGGCCGGATCCCGGCGGCTTTCAGCTGGTCCAGAGCCTGGGTGAACTCGCCCATCTGCTGATGGGTAAAGGATTTATCCAGGGAATAGCCGTTGGCCAGATGGGTATAGACGCCGTCGATCTCCAGGTAGGGAAGCTGGCCGAGGGTATCCAGCAGATGCGCCAGCTGCTCACCGGCCTTGACGCCGAACCGACGCAGGCCGGTATCAATTTTAATATGTACCCGAACCTTCTTCCCCTGCCGGGCCGCCTCTTCATTCAGCGCCCGGGGCAGGGTATCTTCGTATAC